>NC_017092.1:4089-8406 GCF_000241955.1 Rahnella aquatilis CIP 78.65 = ATCC 33071 | reverse complement strand
CCCGACTGAACTCCTTCATCTGATCTCGACGTGCCCTTCTATGCACAATGACGCTGCGGCGGACAAACCCAAAGAAGAACTGGGTAAAAAAATCCCGCTAAGTACCGTCGTGATGCTTTCATCACGGGATAAACCCAGGAGGCAGTATGAAACTATTAAACGTGGTGAAACGGGCGTTGCAGTGCCTGAAGCTGGCGATGGACTTGTGGGACCGGTTTGGCGGCGACAACCATCACTATTAGCCGTTCGCTGGATTTCGCATGCGAAATCTCCCTTCACCGGTTTCGGTGCATAGCTATTCACCCGCTCAAAAGTTACCAGCGGCGTTTTGGGCAGTTTTGGCGGGGTAAGCCGGGGATTTCACCGTCTTCGGGGCAAAACGGCGCTGAGTGTGGCTGAGGCGGTGCGGTGAACCGGTGTTATGGTAAATCCGAGTGACTGGCGGGTATAAAAAAGGCCACCCGCAGGTGACCCTTTTTTATACCCGCCAACAATCATGAATCATTTGTACAGAATGGCGGTGCCGTGCAGGTGGTTCTGGCCGCTCGCTTCGATGATTTTATAAGACGTCGCGCCTGCGGCGGCGGCTTTGGCGGCGAAGGTGGATTCCAGGCCGTCCAGCGTGTTGCCTGTCGCGGTGACGGTGCCGATTTCAGCGGCGAAGCTGCCGAAAGAAACGGTGGCGAGTGCAGCAGCTACAACTAAAGTTTTGATGGTTTTCATGGTCAAATTCCTTCTCATTGATTGTTTGGGAGAAGGCGGTGCGCCTTCGATGAGAAGAATGTTAGCGGTAGACTTGAATGATGAATAGCGGATTGATTTGCTGATAAAGGTCAAAAATATTGAATGATGTTTTGGCCGGTTATTCTGGAATGCGGAATACTGGTGTTATGGTAAATACGACTAACCGGCAAGTACAAAAGAAAAAAGCCCCGCAGGGCTTTGAGCGACCGACTTATTTCTCTGAGGATTTACTGGGTTTCAATTTATCCGTATTCCCCGGGGTTTTTTTATTGTCGCGCTGGCGTTTATCAGGTTCCCCTGTTGATTCGGCAATGCGTTTCGGACCTGGCTTAAGGCTCATGATGATTATCCTTTGAAATTTAAGAGAAAATTTTACTTCCTTAACCGGTATAGCCATTGCGGCGAGCATTTTCAACACAATCAGATCTGTTGACATATCCTTGGCTGGAGGCTCCAACGATCCGACCATTGCTTGCCGTTCTACGCCAGCGCCACTCATTCGCCGTATCTGTATAAAATTCCCATTTATCGTTCATAGTGTTTTTCCATTCAGGCTATACGATATTTTACTGTTTGTTTATCAAGCAGTAATTGTCCTAAAAAAAGCCAACTTGGCTTTTCCTGAAAGAATATCTGTGGAAGTATGCGGGGCGATGAGAGAACGATCTCAGTTTCTATATCAGTGATAAATAAGCCACATTAATCTGTCATAGATCAAATAATATCATAAATCCTGATATCAGGATTGCAGGCATAATGCGGGTATTATGGTCAATTCAGTCTATGCAACGGTCGCAAAATTGGCTATCGATAGATAATGTTCCAATTACTAATCGCAGGCTCGGGGTTACTCAAAAATATGGAGGCTTTAAAAACACGACCCCTTACTAAACTAACGTCCTAAGGACGTTAGTTTAGTAAGGTATCATAAAATTGTCAAATAAACTTTTAATTCCAACAATATCAAACGCTTGAATATTTAAAAATCAATTTTAAAAAATTGACTTTGTTAGCTATGTGATGTATAAGTCCTAAGGACTTATACATCACATGGTGACGCATGATCAAAGAAACAATTTCACTTAGGGAAGCTTTAAAGACAATCATCTTAGAGCGCCATGCTAAGCCAGTGATTAACGCTTATGAAATAGCTTGGTATCTTTATGAGTTATATAGAGATAAAAATTTTGAAGGTGTTAGGCTAGGAAAGATCTCTGCAAAAGAGCCTGATTTTCGAGTGATCGCAGATGTGCAGCATTTCTTGCTATCGCGCGGGCTAATATCAAAATGTATAGATAATACTATTTATTCTATAAATAATAGAAACCCACCAACCGCGCAACAAGTGGTTTGTTGTATGAGCCCTTGCTCATACATATCTCATATTAGTGCAATGGAGTGGCACGGAATAACTGATAGAATTCCTAAAATACTTCATATTACCCAGTCATCATCAAGGTTTTTGAAGGATTTTTTTTTCTGAAAAAATAAAAAACACGTTCTCATTAGTTAATGACTCACACTTCCTATATCCACAAAATATAACGGGAATTGATTTTTTTGATGGGAAGGAAATAATTTTTCATAAAAAAAACAATTTCAAAATGAAAAAAGAACAATATGGTAGCGGTGGTGTTAGGGTGACAAATATCGGTGAAACTTTTCTTGATATGCTTAAAGAGCCAGATTTATGTGGAGGTTTCGAACATGTATTTTCTGTTTTTGAAAATTATCATGAAAAATTCCTACCTGTAATTTTAAAAGAAATATCTAAAAACGGTAATTCTATGGATAAAGCTCGCGCAGGATATATCCTTGAGGAAGTCATTGGCATTAAAAATAAAGTGATTGAATCTTGGAAGGATGACGTTAAACGTGGTGGGAGCCGGAAGTTGATACCATCAAACCCCTACAAAAATGTCTTCTCTGAAACATGGTGTATATCTATAAATAACTAAGAGGGGTAGTTAGTGGAGTTTTCAATAGAAGAGTGGGTTTCTTTATCACCAGCTGATCGGGTCGTGTTCCGTCAGTCCGTGCATATTGTGTTGTCTGCTATAGCTAATAGCGAATATCTTAAGCCAAAAATGATAATGAAAGGAGGTATGTTATTGGGGATAAGATATAAAAGTTCAAGATTTACTGAAGATATAGATTTTTCTACAAAGATGAAGCTTTCTGAAATTGACCAGGAAGAGTTTAGAAAAGAGTTAGATGATGCATTGGTTATATCATCTGATGAGTTAGCTTACGGTGTGTCTTGTAAGGTGCAGAGCTTAGTTATTCAACCTAAAAAAGGATATGATAAGGCTACATTCCCATCATTCAATCTCACTATTGGATATGCTAGAAAAAACTCTGCGGGAGAAATGGATCGACTTTCACGAGGGCAGTGTCCAAACACCATTAAAATAGATTATAGCTTCAATGAGTTGAGTTATAGTATAGATAATATTGTCATGGATGATGGTAGTGGTGTTTCAGCATATGGCGTAACTGATTTAGTTGCAGAAAAGATCAGGTCTATTATTCAACAACCATATAGAAATAGAAGTAGAAGGCAGGACGTGTATGATCTAGATTTTATCTTTGACTCTATTTGTTTTGATGATGGTGAGAAATTAACCATCCTCCATTCGTTGTTAGATAAATCAACAGGTAGAATTCCTGACGGGCATATAACAAAAGATACTCTAGATCGAGAAGACATAAGGGATTTATCAAGAAGAAATTACGACACCCTACATTTAGAAGTTGAAGGTGATGTTAAAGACTTTGATTTTTCCTTTGATAGGATAAATGAATTCTATAAATCTCTTCCCTGGGATGCTGTCGCCTGAGGCTATATTATGACTGTGAGAATGGATTTTATAACCTCAACTGGAACTCGTGATAGAAATTTAGATAGATTCCTTGAAGTAAAGACTGACTTTTTGTCTGTTTTTATTATGCTTGATGGGTTTTCTCAAACTGACGCCAATCCACACTATGTCGATTCTTTAATTGATGAAATGCGAGATAAAATATTGAGTGGTATGGGTTTTGAAGATGTTATATCGGTTATGGAAAATATACAGAGCTCGAGTGTGAAATGTTCAGGTAAGTCTAGTATAGGTGTAGTGTTAATTTCAGATACTGAAGTTAAAACGATGACGGTTGGTGACGTAAGAATATATTTTTTAATCGATGGGAAAAGGTCTTTAGATGATTCATTAGCTCAATTTCTCGTGAGTTCTGGTGTTTCTAATCCTCATTTTTTAAATAAGCATCCATATAGAAATAGATTAACCAAATACCTTTCTAAAGATTCCATTCATCCTATCCCGGCCTTCTCTTCTAAGAGAATTATAAACGGCGAGGCTATTTTTATGTGTACAGATGGTTTTTGGTCAAATTTTGAAGATCGAGAAATTCTGGAAGTAACGCTGGATGGCAAGCTTACGACTATGTTTAATGACGTTATGCATTCTAATGATGAAAATATAGACAACGCTTCGGTTGCTTTATTGCGCTTTAATTTGGCCGATGAAGAACAACAACTTGCGTTGGCTTAGCCGCGGTTATATCCTCACT
>NC_017092.1:0-2139 GCF_000241955.1 Rahnella aquatilis CIP 78.65 = ATCC 33071 | reverse complement strand
ACTCCTTTCCTGGTTTATGTTCTCCCTTTATCAGATATTTATGCTTATGAACCGCAACGCTCGCCGCAGCGTTTGACTAGCGGAGTCTGTCAAACCGAGGAAGCGTAATGGCATCTGTTATTGAGGTTGCCCGTGCCACTCTTTCTCCCAATTCTCTCATTCTTCCGTATTATTAGTAACACTACTCCAACCGCAGGTTCGTCACATGGCTAAAATTTCGATCAGTGAAGCATCACGTTTGACCGGTAAAAGCCGTACGACACTGCACAGGCTTATTAAGGCTGGTGAACTGTCCAGTTGTTCAGGTATGAAAAATACTAAATTACTCGACACATCAGAACTATTACGGGTTTTTGGAACCTTGTCATCTGTTCAACCCGCACAGCTAGATGGACAAGTAACTGGGCAAAGGTTTACAAGTGAGACTGCACAGTCTGAACAGGTACATCAGCAGTTGACTCAGGAGGTGGAACATCTCAGAGAACTGGTGACCGCTCAGCAATCACATATCGATAGCTTGAAACAGGCGATGCTTCTGCTTGAGCATAAGAAAGAAATTCAACCTGTGGCAGCGGCATCTGATAATTCTCCATGGTGGCGGTTCTGGAAATCCTGACATAGGGACTTTCACTCCCAGGTCTTTTCAGTCTCGATACGGCTTAAATTCACCCCGGCGGCACGGTTTATTTTGCGCGTCATGCGTCACGACAGACATCTGTGCACCGGGGCGGCGAATGGTTGAGTTCTTGCAAGGCGCCCCGGATCTCTGATCCGTTCGCGGCTTTCGCCGGGCTGACGTTCGTCAGACTGCCTCCACACACCGGTTTCCCGGTGTCGCCATCGATGTCGTGTCGTTTTATCCCTCATATCAAAATAATGTCTGCCGGCGGTGCCGGTACAGACGGCGTAAAGTCGCCGATCACGTGTGTGTCAGATAGTGGAAAATGCCCCTGGGGTTTGCGGCATGGGGGTTCGCGGCGCTTTTGCGCGCGCGTCACTTGGTAAACGCTTCGCGATACGCAAGTGACGCGCGTGCGATGGTAAATGCCCTGGTGGAGGCTGATGTGGTGTTATATGCAGGCAGTGCTGCTTTGAGTGCAACCTAAAGCAAGACTTTAGGTGTAGACCTCAGCCACTGGATTGTGGGTGCCGCGTTTTTCAGAGGTTTTCTGCGGCTTCAGTGACCGCCCGAAGGCACCGTCTCTCAGGTCATAACGGTATTGGCATGTGATCACCCGAAGGCGTTTCTCTCAAATCACAGGAACATTGGCAGTGGCCGCCCGAAGGCACCCGTCTCAGGCCACACGGGTTTTGGCAGTTGCGGCACGCAACGATAGCGAAGCCAGAATAACCAGCCGCAAAACGAAGCACAACAGGCGGACAGGAAATGTTTTGTGTCCACCGCCATCGAGCTGGCCGCGATCCCAAAAGTGCCTGGTCAGGGCTGCGCCCCGACACCCCACCAACGGCTCATGACCGCGAAAAAATTCCGCGCTCGCTCACCGTTACCCGGATGACCGCTGTTTGGAAAACGTCCGGATTTACTCCGGGTAGAATTTCGGATCCATAAACTGCTCAAACGACCACGGGCATTCAGCAGGGAATACTGAGCGCTTGATGTGTGTCTCGCGTTCGGCGCCGATCACCGCATCGCCGTAGGCATCTCCGATGATCTCAGGTAGCTTGTGTCTGATGCTTGGGCTTTTCCTGAGGCTGCGCTCAATCTTGCGGCGCTGTTCCTCTATAGTGAGTTTCCAGCTGCGCGCCTGATGTTCTGACAGCAATTGGCATTTCAGCATATGGATAAACAGGACTTCGAGGCGCGACTCCAGCTCGGTTTCCGCGCTTGTGCCCATTGCCTCGATCTCCTCCAGAAGATTCTGTGTGTCCAGTTCACTAAATCTGCCATTGCGCAGTAAATCGGCCTGTTCACGCGTCCAGCCATAAAAATCAGTCTCATAACGGGCTGTCATATCCCCTCCATTTCGCTCCAAGAAACAACGCATAGCCTGGTCAAACTTCACCGAGAAAAATCTCCTCACCGTTTTTAAACGTTGCGCATGCGCAACGTTCTGCCGCGCCGGCGGCTTGGCCAACGCCTCGCGGCCGCGCAATAAATTCCGCGACCGTTCACCGTTT
>NC_016835.1:300000-463906 GCF_000241955.1 Rahnella aquatilis CIP 78.65 = ATCC 33071 | reverse complement strand
TTTTGTTTGCTCAACCGCCAGACCGGCGGCTCAGGAAACAAAAACAGCAGACGGCAAACCGTCTGCTGTAAGGTCTTACGCGGTGGTACGTTCGTTCCACGAATCGGAATGAATGATGTTGCCGTCTTTGTAGGTCCAGGTGATTTTTTCGTAACGCAGCTCAATAGCTTCGAGGTGGTTGTGTTTCTCTTTAGCCGGATCTTTTATGTCGTGCATTTTTGGCGCGACTTTCACCAGCTTGACGTTTTCCAGTTTGGTGTTGAAATACTCAACTTCCTGGCCTGCGTCGTTGATGCGATACCATTTGAACTCAGCAGATTTCAGGGTCTGACCGGTGGTCACTGCTTTGTACAGGTACGGGCTGGAAGAATCGATTTCTTTGGTAAACAGGAACGGGGTGTGAATACGAGTACCCGTCAGTTTGCCGGTGTTGTTATCGGTCGGGATATACAGGTTGTGATCCTGCGCAACCACTTCGATGCTGCCTTCACGATCTTTAACGTCTACGGAACCTTTAATGTCCGCACCGCCGTCGTCTTTCAGCCACAGATAAACAGGAATTGCCATGGGTAGTTCTCCATTTCTAAGGTAAACATTCATCAATCATTTGATGAACTTGGGGTTGCTGATGCCTTGCAGGCATCTGCCTGTGGCACCAGACTGATTTCGACACGACGGTTGGCCGCACGGCCTTCCGGTGTATCGTTTGTTGCAATCGGGCGTGTTGCGCCATAACCCTGCACGGCAAAACAGGTCGGGGAAACGTCGCTGGTTGAGAGCATCCAGTCACGCAGTGATTCGGCGCGTTTGAGCGACAATATCTGGTTGGCTTTGGCGTCACCGGTAATATCCGTGTGTCCGGCTACCACAATCAGCCAGCCCGGTTTGGCTTTGATATCCACCAGCGCATTCACCAGCATTTTGAGCGAGCCTGGTTTAAGCTCGTACTGGCCGGTGTCAAACAGCGACAGGGCATCAAGTCGCACGGTTTTAGGCGTGTGCTTTTCAGCGGGCGGCGGTGGAGGTGGCGGAGGAATGTAACGATCAATTTCCTGCTGCAGAGCCAGCCAGAGTCGTTCACCCTGATAAAGTCCCAAACCCAGACGTAAAGGCTCGCCCTGGCGGTGATAACGCTCAAGCAACTGAGCATCCAGTTTCAGCACGGCAACGGCTTGTGCTTTCGGAACGTAATTGCTCATTGGGATGACCAGATAGCGCTTCAGATCCATACCGATACGCGTAATGAGCCGGTGATTGTTGTTAACGACAAATGCAATGGCCGTTACCGCAAAACACATCATGAGAATGACAGCTATTACCGGTGCCAGCCCTGCCCTGATATGACGGGTAGTGCCGGAAAGCAGCGGTAACAAAGGATCGGGAAAAGGCAGAGTTGCCACGCTCTCTGATTGCAGTGGCATCAGCGCATTCAGTGTGGTACGCCGCGTCAATGCTGCAGACCAAAGGTTATCGGGCACACCCGACACGGCGTCAAACCTGACACCCACGGCCACGGGACAAACCGGCGTGCTCAGGGTTTCAGGATGCTGCATTTCATCAAGCACAACGTCCCGAAGCCATGAACAGGCTGCCTCAAGACAGATAGCCTGAGACTGGCGAGCGGGCTGCATATTGATGTCTGACGAAGGCAACCAGTCACTCAGCAGTGTTGCGCCTTCGTCGTCGTCCCTGACGATCATTTTCCCGTCTGCAGCGCCCACAAACCATGGCGATACAGATCCGTTCAGCCAGCAACTGACCAGCACGGGAATGCGGCATCCGATGCGCTTTTGCAAACGATAAAACTGCTGACGCCAGCTTTTAATCGTGGCACGGAAAACAGCTTCATCGGCATGAGCTTCCGGAGAAACGCTGTACAGCACGGCCATCTGGCGGATCCAGCCGGGACGTTGTGATAGCACCGCATCAACGAAAATGGATAACGGTTTTACACTGTCTGTTTTGACATAACAGGCAAGTGGGGTAACCCGTACTGTAGTTTCACCAAACAGCGCATCCAGCTTGTCCCCGCAAACAAGAACGACCGGCTGCGAAAACGATATCTCCGGCAGGCTTTCCAGTCGTGTCGTCGCATCCATGAACACATGATTGCGCCTTCCCCACAGCATGAACCCTGCCATTAGAACCAAAGTGATGAGAGTAATGACTGATTTTGTGGAGACGGCAAATGGGCTGAATCCCCAGCACAACAGAAGTGCCAGACAACCCGTCATCCCGGTCAGGCAGTAAACTGATAAACGAGAACCGATGCGCATATCAGAACTGCCCCGGCAATTGCTGATTAATCAGATGTTGCAGCCAGACATGCCCGCCCCACCAGACACCGGACACGATCACAATAGCAACCAGAACCCAGAACCAGAGTGAGCGTAATAATGCCCCGCCACGTACCCGCCCTGTTTTACTCAGCAATGCACCCGGGAGCACCACGTTGAAAGGAGTAACCCGCCCGGCAAGTGCGGTGAGGGTTTGCTCACGTTGCTGAGGGTTGATTGTTTGAGCACTATATTGCCCCTGAAAACCCAGTAATAAGACCCGATGAAAACAGGTCAGCACGGTGATATCGGGAGCCGGTTGACGCAGCACAGAGCGAATCCGCTCGTATAACGCTTCACCTGCCTGAAGAGAGCCAAAGAAACGCGCCTGCAACGGTGCCCGCTGCCAGGTAATATGTCCGTTATCAGGCGCCTTGTCCTCAGCCTGACGACCGAGTGCAGTTTCATCCAGCAATGCACATTGGGCATACGTGATATGTTCAATGCTTTCGCTATCGTAACCGGCCAGCTGTAGTTGGTCCTTAACTCGCTCTACCTGAGCGCGGCAGCGCTCGTATAAAGCCTCGCCTTCTTCTGCAACCACGCCGTTACGTAACTGCACAACTGACAGCCAGGTATCGGCCAGCAACTCATCAATATCTATTTCATTTCTCATGACCGAAGCACCGCATAGAGTTCCAGTTGCAGTTCACCGAGAAGTTCCGGTACATAGAACATGCACGTACCCGCATCCAGCATGGCCTGCGCAGATGGATGCTTGAGATCCATTGTGAAATACTGGTTTTCCAGACGAAGAGGAATAGCAGCAGGAACATGGCTTAAAGCGATCAGTGGTATGCCATTGAGTGCGATATTAACGATATTATTGACATCGTCCGGTGCCCCGACTTTGCATAAGGCAGGGAACTGGGAAATCAGCTGATAAGCAGGCAGTGTTGAGCGCACCGACAGGTAGAAGTCCGCATCTTCGCGCAGGCGGCTGTCATTAAGAGGCGCTTTCCACTGCTGGCCGTTGATCTTGTGCATTTCCAGCGAGATTACGCGCGAAGGAAGGCTGGCTTCCAGTAACTCCCCGATCAGGTCAAGTAAAGGCGGGAAAACGGTCTCTGGGGACGCGTGGTCGTAAGCCGGTATCGCCTCGATATCATGTTCAAGGGAAAACGTCAGCAGACTCCCCGCCAGTTTCGATAATTCAAACCAGACTTGTTCAGGGTGCCGCGCCGGATTTTTAACCAGTTCAGATAATGCTGAAACATGCGTATTGAGGGCATTAAGCAGCCAGAACAATGACACATCTGCGACGGCGAAATCGGCCATACGCTGATTGCTCTCACGACGCATCCCCATCAGGCGGCGGCGTTTAGCCTGCAATTGTGTGAGAATTTGCTCCATGTCCAGGACCAGCCCGTGATGAGCGGACATTGCCAGCAACGGAGGAATAAATGTACTGTCATTTCTCCAGCCGCCTTGACCGTCGCGAACCAGACGTAATACAGGACAGATCAGGTATTCCTCGTTTTGTTCTGTGTCAAAACGCAGAGACAAAGCGTAACGGGCCACAGCCATGGACTCTTCTTCCTGACCGAATGCATCCTGAACATTTACCCATTCCTGACGATAACGAAGTGGGCGATCTCCCGCGTTGTCAGTGAGTTGTACGTTACTGCTGTTTGCCTGCAATAACGGCATCGCCAGCATCACCGTAAGCTCATTGACTTGTGCCGGAATATCCTGAGATAAATCCCGGGCAGGGGGGAGAAGATCGCTGCTCCCGGTATCTATCAGAGAACCGTCAGGCAGACGCACGGTCAGTTGAAGTGCTTGCAGACGTCTGACACTCAGCAAGCCCTCATCAAATTCAGCTGTGGCTACACCCCAGGGATTAACAACCGACAGGTGAGCAACACATTGATTATTATGTGCTTCCCACAAAGCCTGCTGCTGGAACTGCTGAGGGGACAGCAATGCCCCCTCACTCCATAGTGGTCGATAAATTTTCATTACCACTCCGGCCTCTTACGCTTTCGCTTTAGGCATCTGAGAAACCAGTGACAGATTCACGTCCATGCCTTCAACCTGGAAGTGCGGTACGGCGTAAAGTTTCACGCGGAAGAAGCCCGGGTTGTCTTCGATGTCTTCTACAGTCACTTTGGCATCACGCAGCGGATGGGAAGCCTGCAGATCATCGCCCGGGTCGGTCATTTCTGTTACCAGCGTGCGGATCCAGGTATTCAGCTCCAGTTCCAGCAGGCGGCGGTCTTTGGTTGTGCCGATATTTTCGCGCTGAATCAACTTCAGGTAATGCGCGATTCGCGACAGCAGGAAAATGTACGGCAGACGTGCATTGATGCGGCTGTTTGCCGTGGCATCAGTGGTGTCATACAGCGCCGGTTTCTGTGCAGAGTTGGCAGAGAAAAAGCAGGAGTAATCGCGATTTTTGTAGTAAGACAGCGGGATAAAGCCCAGATTGGCAAACTCAAATTCGCGCGTTTCCGGGATCATCACTTCAGACGGGATTTTCACCTGATTGCCGGTGCCGAGATCGTAAAGGTGGATCGGCAGATCAGTTACTGCGCCGCCCGCCTGCGGGCCGCGGATTTGTACGCACCAGCCGTTTTTGATGAAACTTTTCACCATGTTGGCTGCAAACGCGAACGCGGCGTTAGTCCAGAGATATTTCTCATGATCCGGGCCTTTTACTTCTTCAACATAGTTAAAGCTGCGAACCGGTACGGTATCAGGGCCATATGGCAGACGAGCCAGCACGCGTGGCATGGTCAGTCCGATATAACGGGAATCATCAGAATCGCGGAAGGATTTCCATTTGATATATTCCGCACGGTCAAAGTAGTTGCCGATATCTTTAATTGCGGCCACTTCTTCCATGGAATCTTTCAGGAAGAATTTAGGGCCGACCGCACCGACGAATGGCATATGTGCAGCGGCAGATACTTTAGAAATGTTACGCAGCAATGCGACATCTTGCGCCGACGCGTCAAACTCGTAGTTGGAAATCACAGAACCGATTGGCTCGCCGCCCGGTGTGTCATATTCCTGAATGTAGGTATGACGGTACAGGCCGCTCTGGATGATCTCAGGACAATCTTCGAAATCCTGACGGAGGTCGTCTTTAGAGACGTCCAGTAGTTCAATCTTCACGTTCTGGCGGAAATCTGTACGGTCAACCAGGAACTTCAGACCACGCCAGCCGGATTCAATACGCTGAAATTCCGGGTGATGCATGACCACATCCAACTGACGGCTGATCTGGCTGTCGAGTTCGGCGATGTGATGATCGAGCAGGGTTTTATCCAGACGTTCAACAGTCTGACCGGACAGCTTAAGGCGTTCCAGAAAGACCTGTACTGCAGCAGTGACACGCTGATCGGCGGTAACATCGGCCAGCGCAGACGTGTCCTGAAAATCGTTCAGGTCACCCAGTGAGGACACCGGCGTCAGATTGATTTTATCAAACAGGGAAGCGTAAACCGTGCCAGCTTCAGGGCGATCCAGAACGGTCGTCTGGCTGGAAGAGGAATTTTCAGTGTTGACTGACATAAGCATTATCTCGCATTAATCCATTAAGTGGAGGCAATTACGCCTTTGGCGCCAGGGCATTCAGCTCACTACGCAGTTCATTGCTCAGCGCAGGATCTTTCAGAATAGTTTCGAGCTCTTTACGGAAGGTGGCGTTGTCGAGCAGATTGGATTTGAGGTCACGTAATAAGTTACGCATTGCCAGCATCGCACGTAGTTGGGGGATCTGACGGGCAACTTGTTCCGGTTCGAAATCTTTCATTTCATTGAAATTGAGGGAGATGTTTTCTTCGCTGCGGTCACCAGCCAGCGTATTTTCCACGGTCAGGTTCAGTGAAGGGCTGAATTCAGCCAATACGCTGTTAAAGTTATTCTTATTAATGTTAACTTTTTCGCGCTCAGATAACGGGCGGTTCTCTTTTCCGTTACTGTAATCACCCATTACCATCAATTTTAACGGTAATTCGACTTTCTTCTGTGCGCCACCAGTGTGTAGATCCAGTTTTATGTTAACGCGCGCTTTCGGAATTTCATTCTGGAAGCTATTAGACATGCTTATCCCTTACTTATAGAGTGATAAACGCTGCCAATGGTTCTTAAAATATGATATTGGCAACCCTGCCAAAACTGCATCCTTTTCCGCGGAATACGTCGGAATAATTCAGGGTCACTAGCGAATCAAGATATTTATGAGAAACATTTCGCAGTGTGTTTTGAATTTATCTAAAAAATTGAATTGCAGGTAGCTACCTGTGGGTGACATTTTAGGGAGATATTAAGCGGCATTGACATTTAAATGATGTAACCAAATGTTTCTATGAATGCGGCGTGACATAAGCATCCATGTCACTTGATATATGGGCCTTTTCTCGGTATTTGCAGGCAGGCCTTATAGGACGCGGGGTGCACTTAAGTGAAATTTTATGTGGGCTGTAGATTCAGGTGAAAAGTGACATAAAATAAATTAGCTAATCTTTTAAATAACTCCATTAAAATTATTCGTCTGAAGACAGTATGGTATTTAATTCATAATAATTTTCATCTAAAAACTTTAGTAATATTCACTCCGGCAATGTTTATGATGAATTCACCAAATCGTTTTATGAAATTTTTTTCATTTTTTATTGAGGTATTGATGCTGTTAATAACGATAAATACGAAGTAAGTATTGTTTCTGAAGTTTTATTCATATTTTTTATGTAAATGTGAAAAATCATTTTTGAGAAACGCCTAAGATTATCCTCAGGTTTCTTGGCGGCAGTAACCGACCTTAAAGCGTGTGCGGGAATTTCTCATACGATCGATCATCGTGCCGCAAATTGCAGATAGGACGCTGGAAATATTAAACATTTGAAGGGGAATGCCGATAAACAGACTCCTGCTTCGTTTTGAGAATCTCCCGATGTCGCTTAAAAAGTCGTCTTTGCTTGTTCTTGTTATTCTTTTCGCACTGTTTTTCACCAGCATGCTTTCAAATGTTTGGCTGCTCACCCGGAGTAATCATTCACTGGATGATGTGAACAAAGAGATCCGTGTGGTGCTTTCTATTATTGACCCTATTAACCACAGCCGTACTTCGCGAGTGCGGGTGATGGAATATATGAAAGAAATTGAAAACGGCGACGGCCAGCAGTCAAAACCTGCCCTGGACGGGGTCATTGAAGTCGTCGGTAAAGCCGATGCGGCGTTTCAGGCATATCTTGACGCACCGAAATTGCCCGGTGAAAGTGGACTTGCCGGCGAATACCGCAACACGTACCAGAAGTATCGCCAGAACGGTATTCAGCCGTTGATTGAGGCGGCGAAGGCCGGTGACCAGATTGCATTTAAAACGCAGATCCCGGAGGTGGTGAAACTCGATCGTCAGTATGAAATCGTGCTGGATAAAGTGTTGGCGCTGCACGAACAGTACGCCAAAAATCTTAACAGTGATGCACAAAGTCATTTCAAATTTGGTATCGGCCTGACAGTCGGTTTTGGTTTGTTATTCCTGATCATCATTATCAGTGTGCTGATGTTAATGAAGCGTTTTGTTCTGACGCCGCTGCTGAGTTCTCGCGATCATTGCCGTCAGATTGCTGAAGGTTATCTCGATACGCCAGTACCAGTGAAAGCACAATCCCGCAGTGAAATTGAAGAGCTGATGCAGTCGATAGAACATATGCGTCAGTCGCTGACCCGGATTATAGGACAGGTACGTGATACCAGCCATACCGTGGCACATGCATCGCAGGAAATCTCTGCAGGTAATATTGATCTGGCCTCCCGTACTGAACAGCAGGCCGCTGCGCTGACACAAACCGCCGCCAGCATGGAAGAACTGGGTGCGACGGTAAAACAAAATACCGAAAATGTATCCCGTGCAAGCAGTCTGACACGTGAAGCCGTTCAAAATGCGCGCGCAGGGGAGAAAGTCGCTCAGGACGTGATTGGTACGATGGGGCGTATTAACAGCAGTTCGAAAAAAATAGAAGATATTACAGGTGTGATCAACAGTATCGCTTTCCAGACCAATATTCTGGCCCTCAATGCCGCGGTTGAAGCGGCACGCGCGGGTGAGCAGGGGCGCGGATTTGCCGTGGTTGCCAGCGAAGTGCGCAGTCTGGCGCAGCGTAGCGCTGTGGCAGCAAAAGAAATCGAAAGTCTGATTTCTGAATCAGTGGCGAATATACGCGAAGGGTCGGATCAGGTCTCGCGCACTGGCGATTCCATCTCGGCGATCATTTCCTCTGTTAGTCAGATTAATGTATTAATGGAACATATCTCCATAGCCTCTGATGAACAAAGCCGTGGGATTAGCCAGATTGAACAGGCGGTGACAGAAATTGATGGCGTGACGCAACAAAACGCAGCACTGGTTCAGGAGTCAGCGGCCGCAGCGGCCTCTCTGGAGGAACAGGTTCTTCATCTGACCCGCTCAGTATCTGCATTCAGGTTGGCAACGGTATAATCGTATCGTTAATTATTGAAATAAAGGGCGGTGATTAGCCGCCCGTATCTTCCTGAATAACTCAGCATAATCCCTTTCTTAAGCGCTTTATTTTTCTTCATTCATCACCTCTGTGACTCCAGACTTAATAGGTTTGCAGTCACAAACCTTTTGCCTAAGCTCCTTCAGCTCGTTATAACACCGGCCTGTGATTTTTCAGGTGGCATTGGGCAGATGAAACAGGCACTGGAAGCATTTTCTGACAATATTCAGGGCATCATTGACGCACCAGATTATTACAATGTGCGTCGTCAATTTGAGGGGGAATCTCTGCATGTTCGTGAAAATTCCCTGCTGTTTATGGAGAGATAGCGGGTATCGGTATGATTTTAAGGTTATGTTAATGTCTGACGTTTGGGAATATAAAACCGGTAAGTACCAGACCGGGAATAAGCCAAAGATGTGACCTGCTACAATTGTGTATTGATTTGGCAACGCCAGAAGACAGAGGACTAAAAATGCTTTCAAAACAAAACAAGGCTATCGGGCTGCCAGAACCGACTCAGACCATTTTGCTGAGCACCGGTACAGCGGAAGAGAAACGTCAGGAAATTCGCGATTATTTTATTCAAACCTGGGAGCTGTATGAAAGCCTGTTTGATTGCCTCGCTGATGAACGCGCGTATTACAATAAGGCCATTTCGCTTCGCCATCCGCTGATTTTTTATTTCGGTCATACCGCCACTTTCTATATCAATAAACTGATAGCTGCGGGGCTGATTCCTCAACGTATTGATTCCCATATCGAAGCTATGCTGGCGATCGGTGTGGATGAAATGAGCTGGGATGATCTCGACGATCAAAACTATAACTGGCCGTCCGTTGTCAATTTGCGTCAATATCGCGACAAAGTACGGGAAGAAGTGCTGGGTATTATTGACACCATGACGCTGAGTTTACCCATCGGGTGGGACAGTCCTGCGTGGGTGATTCTGATGGGTATCGAACATGAACGTATTCATCTGGAAACGTCCAGTGTATTGATCCGTCAGTTGCCGGTGGAATGGGTTAAGCCACAATCTCACTGGCCTGCGTGTGAGATCGCCCGTCATGACCGCAACAGCGTACCTGAAAACTCTGTGCTGGCAGTCAAAGGTGACATTGTCACGTTAGGTAAGCATGATGACACTTACGGATGGGATAACGAATACGGGACGTCTGTACAGAAAATTCAGGCATTTAGCGCCAGTAAGATGCTGGTCAGTAACGCTGAATTTTATACCTTTGTACAGGCTGGTGGCTATCACGAGACCCGGTGGTGGGACGAAGAAGGGGCAGGCTGGCGGGATTTTGCGCGGGCTGAAATGCCTACTTTCTGGGTGGGTTCACCCGGTGAACCAGAACGGTTGAAACTCCGTCTGATGACGGAAGAAGTGCCGATGCCTTGGGACTGGCCCGCTGAAGTCAATCAACTGGAAGCGGCGGCATTCTGTCGCTGGAAAGCAGCCCAGACCGGTGAATCAGTTCAGTTGCCGACCGAAGCCGAATGGATGATTCTGCGGGATCAGGTGCCGGGAGATCAGCCAGACTGGAAAACAGCACCGGGAAATATCAACCTCGCGTGGTGGGCATCATCCTGTCCGGTAGATCATTTTGCGCAGGGTGATTTTTACGATGTCGTGGGGAATGTCTGGCAATGGGCGTCAACACCAATCAGTGGTTTTGATGGTTTCCGTGTTCATCCTTTATATGATGATTTTTCGACGCCAACATTTGATGGTAAACATTCGATGATCAAAGGCGGAAGCTGGATTTCAACAGGCAATGAAGCGCTGAAGTCTTCGCGTTATGCTTTCCGCCGGCACTTTTTCCAGCATGCCGGTTTCCGTTATGTAATTTCCAGCCATCAGGAATTGGTAACGGTGAATCCGTATGAAACTGACGGCCTGGTGGCGCAATATCTTGATTTTCAATATGGACCGCGTCATTTTGATGTAATGAACTATGCAGCACAACTTGCTGATATTGCAGTTGAAAATACGATTCACCGTGGCAGGGCTCTGGATATCGGGTGTGCTACTGGGCGGGCCAGTTTCGAACTTGCACGTCATTTTGATTCTGTGGTCGGAATGGATTATTCCGCGCGCTTTATTGATGTCGCTCTGGCTCTGGCACGCGGTGAAGCCTGTCGGTATGTGATCCCGGAGGAGGGCGAACTGGTGGATTATTGTCAGGCTTCGCTGGCCGATGTGAATATATCAGCAGAGCAGACAGCGCGGGTGACTTTTGTCCAGGGCGATGCCTGTAACCTGAAGCCGCAGGCTGAATTATACGATCTGGTTCTGGCGGCTAATTTGCTGGACCGGCTGCGTGAACCGGCGCGTTTTCTGGCAGATATCACGCCTATGATCCGTTCTGGTGGTTTACTCATGCTTTCTTCACCTTATACCTGGCTCGAAGAATTCACTCCAAAAGAGCACTGGCTGGGCGGGTTCCGCGAAAATGGTGAAGCTGTTACGACACATCAGGCGCTGAAACGTTTGCTGGCGAGTGAATTTGAAGAGGTCAGGAAACCGACCGATGTTCCGTTTGTGATCCGTGAAACGGCGAGGAAATTCCAGCATACCGTAGCGGAACTTACACTGTGGCGTAAGCGGTAAAATGTGTATTTCTGAAAGAGACTAATGGTCGCACAGGCGGCCATTTTTTTATCATATTCCTATGCAGGCAGGTCAACATATTCAGGATGCTTCTATGCTGTAGCAATAAACCAGACACGTTTGGTTAAGTTTTCGATGTTGTTGATGTTGATAAACTTATTGCATGTTGTAACTAAAAATGTTTTTGCCTGATATTCGTGAATGAAAAATGGGGATCTTGTAAAAATGACGAATGTGGGAATTGCAGAATCACAAATGCCGGACATAAAGGTCCGGCATGACAAAACTGGCTACTTATTTCTCCGCCGGGCCACAACCGCCGATCATTTTAGAAATGGAAATTGCAGGGTGTAGTAAATAAGTATAGTCGCAATTCTTTTCTTTGTTAAAAACGCTACCTGTACAGCCGGAAAGCGTGGTGACTACAGCGGCCAGTAGAGCCAGTTTAAATAAGTTTTTCATATAAATTCCTTTTTAAAATAGATAATTATGTGTATTAGCCGTCATTTTAAATCAGGCAGGCGCGAATATACGCTTAACAATCACAACAGGCAAATAAATACCGCTGATATTGCCAGGTTAATATTTAATTCTCCGGTATATTTTTAAATATTGATTATTAATATGTTTCTAGATTTAATGATACAGATGATTTCCCGAATTTTAATATTCATGGCATATATAATTAATGCATATTAGGCGTGTTTTTTTAAACGCTCAACCGCCAAAAGACTTTTTTCACTGGCCATTTAATGACAAACTGCCGCTTCTTAGCCGCCGGAATGAACGTTGTCTGATGAAAGCTTCTCTTTATCTTTGCCCGCTTGTGCTGTTCACCGCTACTGTTGTGGCTGCTCCGGAAAAAGGCCTCACCGAAGCGCAGTGCGTCGCTTTAAAAAATACGCATATCAATGCAGCTGCAATCGGGCTACCGACAAGGGGCGCGCGGGTCATCACAGTGGCGATGGCAGGCCATCCGGGCAATCAACATTGCAAGATTGAAGGACAGATCAAGCCCGTCGCTCTCAATGCGCCAGACATTAATTTTGAGCTTTATCTGCCGCTTAACTGGAATGGTAAAGCCCTGCAATTGGGCGGCAGTGGTTTCGACGGCGCGATTAAAGACGCCGACACGGCACGTCTCGCGCCGGCAGCGACACCCGGCGCGATAAAGCAAGGTTATGCCACGTTTGGCAGTGACTCCGGACATCAGGGCGGCGTCTCTGATGCTTCCTTTACCCTTAACGAGGAAGCCTGGGATAACTTTGCGGGTGCGCAAATCAAAAAAACACACGATGTGGCCATTGCCTTGATCCAACAGGCTTATGGTCGAAAACCTGCTCATATGTATTTCCAGGGTAATTCGCAAGGCGGACACGAAGCTCTTGCCGCGATCCAGCGCTTCCCGCTCGACTACGACGGCGCGATTGCCATTCATCCGGTGTACAACGTCGTTGAACTGCACATAGCCGGGATCAGTATCGGGAAGGCAATTTACAACACGCCCGGCGCGTGGATTTCGCCCGCAAAAGCCGCGCTGATTGCCAATGCCGTTACCGGTGCCTGCGACAAACTCGATGGTCTGGCTGATGGCGTAGTCGCTAATCCGGATGCCTGCAGTACCACATTTAAACTGTCCCATCTGCGCTGTCCGGAAGGGAAAGATGCGGGCGCACATTGTCTTTCAGATACGCAAATCGCACTGGTACAGATGCTCAATAAACCGGTGCCGCTGGGTGTCAGCCTGCTAACTGGCGATCATTTTGCCCCATGGCCAATCTTACGTGGTGCAGATGCTTCTGCGCTGGTCAGTGTTTTTGGTTCCGGTGCAGACAGGCCAAAACCAGAAGCCAGTAATATTATTATTTCCTTTCCTTATATGATGGGCGATCAGGCTGTCCGCTACGAGGTGATGCGCGATGCAAATTACGACTCTCTCCGGTTTAATCCCGCAGCTCACGAGGCACGACTGAAGGTACTGGCGGAACAGGTCGATAATAATAATGCCGACATCCGCACTTTTGTGCAGCACGGAGGCAAACTATTACTGATGCATGGAACAGCGGACATGGCTGTTCCGCCGGGAAATACCGTGGCGTATTACGAGAAACTGAAAGCTGAATTTGGTGATCAGGAACTTCATCAGTTTGCCCGTTTCTACCTGGCACCGGGTTTCACACATAGCAGCGGTACTTATCGGGCGAGTTGGGATTCATTAGGGGCTCTGGATAAATGGGTCGTTCATGGGATTGACCCCGGTCAGCAAGTCATGATTGATACAAACAAAGTCACTGCCGGACGCGAAATGCCTTTATGCGATTATCCTTTATTCCCCCGATACAACGGACAGGGTAACCCGAAAGTGGCCTCCAGTTTTACCTGTGCCGCCAAATAACATTTCTCACTTTACCTTTTCTGTCTGCTTCGGCTGGTAGACTTTTGCATGAGATTGCAAGCCATTTACCTATATAAATTCACAGGTGAATGAACGTTCTCAAATAACTTGAACATCCGTTCAAGTCTTGGCATTATCCTCTGCTGTCTACTTTGCTTCGGTTATTCCTGTGGCTTATCTGTGTAAAGAAGCACGCCGAACTACCATTCTGGAAGCGGCTGCACGCGTCGCCCGCCGTGAAGGCTTAGCGGCGACCACCGTTCGCCGTGTGGCTCTTGAAGCGGGGGCGGCAACAGGTCAGGTTCATCATCATTTTTCCAGCGCTGCCGAATTGCGTGCGCAAGCTTATACGCAAGTGATGAAAGTGCTGAAAGATCAACTGCTGGAACAGTGTCAGACCCTGACGGCACGCGAGCGCTTAAATCTTTTCCTGATTGACTCAAAGGATGAGCATTCTCTGATGGCAATCCCACTCTGGCACGAGGCCATGTTGCTGACAGAGCAGGAACCGCTGATGAAAGCGGCATTTGCGTTGTCAGTCACTGACTGGCACGAAATGGTTTCCGACGCCATCACGCTCGGTCGGCAAAAAGGGGAGTTTGTCGAAGGAGAGTCTCCGGCGCATATTTCCTGGCGACTGATTGGCCTGAGCAGCAGCATGGATGCTATGGCGCGTCTGGAATCCCTCGGGCTGACCGCGGACTGTGCCGAATACCATTTGCACCGCGCCATCGAAAATGAGCTGTATAACCGAGAACCCGATCTTAAGGAAGCGTCTGTGTTTAAAATACGTTAGCCATAGCGCGGATGTCCCCGTAATGAATGTGATTTCAAAATCTGTCGCGCTTTAATCACGCGACTTTATAGCAGCACAGGGAGTTCATTTTGCAGAGCGAACAAAAACCTGATTTTCATGATGACTTGATCAAAGAGCTACTCTACTGGATCGAAGTCAACTTAAGTGATCGTCTGACCATGGAAAAGGCCTCGAAAAAAACCGGCTATTCACCATGGTATCTTCAGCGCTTGTTTAAAAGTAAAACAGGTTACGCACTGGGTAAATACATTCGCGACCGCCGTCTGACGATGGCCGCTATCGCATTGCGTCTGACCAATATGCCCATCCTCGATATTTCGTTGTATTACTCCTACGATTCGCAGCAAACGTTCACCCGGTCATTCAAAAAGAACTTTGCCGAAACGCCCGGTACGTATCGCCGCAATGCATCCTGGACCATGAACGGGATCACCGCACCACTGACCGTCGATGAGTTTCCACAACCGGAATATGAAATTGTCGAACTGCCGGAGATGGCGTTTGAAGGGAATACCGTCTCGCATTCTTACCCGATTGAAGCCTTATTCAACAGTAAGAATCATGTTCACCGTGCAGAGTTGCTGCGTTATCTGGAAACACCGGCATCGCTGCAGGCTCCGGTCTGGGGTTTATCGGACTGCCGTCCCGATACAAATGATGAAGTGGCAAATGCGTTGCAGATGGATTACACCGTGGCGCATCAGGTGCAAACCAGTGACAGCCACAATATCCTTGTCCCGGCCAGTCGCTACCTGAAGATCAACTATCCGTATGATCTTAGCCGGTTGAATGATTTTATCCTGTATCTGTATTCCGTGTTTTTGCCGACGCTGGGTCTGGAATTTATTATGCAACCGGACCTGGAGAAATACTCGCGGGAGTCTGCCCTCAAAGGCGTGACGTGCGAATACTATATTCCGCTGGCCAGGCAGTGATCAGGTAGAACAGAGAAACAGGAAAGCCTCTCATAATTGAGAGGCCTGACGGGCGGGCACAGGGATCAGTTGAACACCATACCGCCGTCAATCAACAGCGCCTGACCGGTCATATAGTCAGAATCCGGCCCGGCAAGATACGAAACGCAAGCGGCGACATCTTCCGGCTCAGAAAGACGTTTCAGCGTGATATTCTTGGCAAATTCCTGGGTACCATAACCCACCGGTTTTCCGGCTGCTTCAGACACCTGACGGTCTATTTCTTCCCACATCGGCGTTTTCACAATCCCGGGGCAATAAGCATTGACGGTAATCCCAAGCAAGGCCAGGTCACGCGCAGCCGTTTGTGTCAGCCCGCGCACCGCAAATTTACTCGAACTGTAGATGGCCAGTTCAGGGTTACCCACATGTCCGGCCTGTGATGAGGCATTAATAATTTTGCCGCCATGTCCTTGTGACTTGAACGCTTTAACTGCAGCCTGAATACCCCAGATCACACCTTTTACGTTGATGTTATACACTTTATCGACAATTTCCGGCGTGATGTCTTCAATCAGTGTCGTCGGCGCAATACCGGCGTTATTCACAATGACGTCAAAACCACCAAGTTGTTTGGTGGCCGCTTCTACGGCAGCAAAAACCTGTTCCCGGTCAGAAACGTCCGCCAGCTGTGCAATGGCTTTCCCCCCGGCGTGATTAATTTCTTCGGCGACTTTTTTCGCAGTTTCCGCGTTGAAATCCACCACGGCCACAGCAAAACCATCCTTTGCCAGACGCAGTGCAATCGCGCGGCCGATCCCCTGACCGCCACCTGTCACTAAAGCCACTTTTCCATTTTTAGACATACAACTATCCTCTATGTATTAGGTATCTTCTTCAGGTGCTGCGCGCAAGGCACGGTCTACCCCGACCCGGTGCCGTTACGTGAGCTATCCACTGGTTTACGCCTGGGGCTCCCAATGTGCAATTGTTAGCCACGGTTATTAACTTTTTCCGATTCGACCAAACTCATGTGGATGCTCCTGCCAGCAAGTTGGTTAGAATGGGGGATGTATAAGAAAGTAAGGATGCAGAAATGACCGGCAATGACATTGATTTATTCCGCGAACGCCTGACAGTTCTGGTGCGTTCATTACAGATTGCACCTGACGTCGCCGAAAATCAGGTACTGGATCGGGTGGCGCTCAGTTTTCGCAAATTACTGAATTTTCTCGCCGAAAACACCGAACTGACGCAACAAATATTTTTGCTGCCGCCTCTGGCGAAAGAAACCCAGCGCTTACTGGCCAGCCTGATGTCAGAAAATCTCACGCACAACCAGCAGTGCAAACTTTTCCGCAGTGATATTCCCGCTTTCGCGCTGGCGCAGTGTTTTACCGGCATGCTCGTACAACTGGCGCAAGATCCTGCTGATCCGGAGGTACGCCATCAGAACAGTCAGGCGTGTGCAAAACTGTTCTGTGAAGGTGTGTGGCTGCGGGAGTGATAGTTCAAAACTTCATATAGAAAGCAAAAATGGTTGGTTCAGTTTGCAGTTCATAAAAGGTTAACTACGTTCATTCCCGCGGCAGATAACGTTTGCCACGTTTTTGAAACCAGCGTTAAAGAAGCTTTGATTTGGAAGCTGCGATTAACCGGAGGCCTGTATGTCAACGACTGTACACATTGCTGAGCGCCGTTCGCTGTGGCAACGCATCACGCACCCTAAGTTCAATAATCCACAAGCGGAAAGGGCGCAGGACACATCCCGCCTGCTGGAAAGCTTTCTCGCCACAGGTTGTCTTTACGGTATTGATGTGGGGAACAGTGATCCGGCCTGGTTTCGCCGCTCCTGATCGCTATATCCGTTTATTGCGGTTCAGCTACTGGAATGAGCTGTGCAATGAGAGAAACCCTCTCCTGAAATTACGTGCTGTATCCTGAATAGCCGGTGTTTCTGTTGCGGATAATGCAACCGTGACATCTGTTATGCAGGTTGTTGTGGAAAATCTCTCTGACCTCGTCGTAGAAATTTTAGTTCTCTCTCATTTGTTGAGCCCATAACTTTCGCCGGTTATGGGTTTTTTTATGCAAAAAAACCCCGCAGTCAGGCGGGGTAAAATCATAACGCCGTTAACAGGGTCAAACGGCAACTTAAAAATGAATATAAGTAAAACCAAGGAAGGGTAAATAAAGTTGCAGTGATGAATCCACAACTCCGAAAAAATAAAGTACCACAAAAAACAAGATGTTTATAAATATAAATTTAATATGTTTTAAAATATATTATTCACACCACATATTAATTACCCAATCAGAAATAACTAGTAATAAATAATAAAATTAAAACTGATAATTTATCTACTGAACCACGGAACTCTGTAGGTAATATTAATACGAGTCTGACTCATTGAAAATATATATATAATAAATTCAAATATCCAATTAAATGATAAAGGAATGCATCATGAAATTAAAAGCACTGGCACTTATTATCCCGGCATTACTGGTTGCAGGCGCAGCGCATTCAGCAGAAGTTTATAATAAAGAGGGCAATAAACTGGATTTGTATGGCAAAGTTGATGCGCGTCACCAATTTTCAGATGATGCAGGTCAGGATGGCGACGAAACGTATGTGCGTGTCGGCTTCAAAGGCGAAACTCAAATTACTGATCAACTGACCGGCTTCGGCCAGTGGGAATACAACGTTCAGGCCAATAATTCTGAAAGCTCTGGTACCGCAGGCAACGCTACCCGTCTGGGCTTTGCAGGTCTGAAATTCGGGGACTTCGGTTCGTTCGATTATGGCCGTAACTACGGTGTGGTATATGATATTGAAGCATGGACCGATATGCTGCCAGTATTTGGTGGCGATACCTACACCACGACTGATAACTTCATGGTTGGCCGTACGAATGGCGTGGCGACTTACCGTAATACAGACTTCTTTGGTGAAGTAAAAGGCTGGAACTTTGCACTGCAATACCAGGGTGCGAATGATGGCGATAATAACAGTGAAGACGTTAACTATAACGCGGCAGGTGAAGGCACGAATAATGGCCGCGACGTGCGTCATCAAAATGGTGATGGCTATGCTCTTTCTACCACTTATGATTTCGGTATGGGTATCACTGCAGGTGCCGCGTATGCGTCATCTGACCGTACAAACGATCAGACGGCTTCTGCAGGTGAGAATTTTGCAGGAGGGGATAAAGCTGATGTCTGGACTGTGGGGGCAAAATATGACGCAAACAATGTCTATCTCGCTACGATGTATTCCGAGACGCGTAATATGACGATGTTTGGCGATAGTGGTGTTGCAAATAAAACGCAGAACTTCGAAGTAACAGCACAATATCAGTTTGATTTTGGATTACGTCCTGAAGTGTCTTACCTGCAATCTAAAGGTAAGGATTTGACGGCAGACGGCAGTAATACTTCTGATAACAACGATAAAGATCTGGTTAAATATGTTTCTGTTGGCGCAAACTATTACTTCAACAAGAACATGTCCACTTACGTTGATTACAAAATCAACCTGCTGGACAGTGATGATGAATTCTACACAAATCAAGGTATCTCTACCGATGATGTTGTTGGCGTAGGTTTACAATATCAGTTCTAACCTCTGAAACTTCTTATTTGAAGAATCTGAATATGAAAACCCATCTGCGGATGGGTTTTTTTGTGCCCTGCATCGTGGCTTTATGTGCGTTTAAGAGGTGTCTGCCTTCAATAATGCAACAGTGTTTGTTATATTATTGACCAGATCACGTATAGGGGATTTCCTTTGTGATACGGTGCTTTACCTAAGACTTGGTTTCTCAGGACAATGACATGTTAGATTATCGCTTTCCGACAGCTATGCAGATGGTGTTTTGTATCGCTCAGTCCCAAAAGGCTGGCCAGCGCTGCACCAGTGCGATTTTAGCAACGGGTCTGGAAGCCAACTCCAGTTTTATCCGCAAACTGATGGTGCCGCTGACTCAGCATGGCATTATCGTCTCCACACTCGGCCGCACTGGCTCGATTACGCTTGGCCGCCCGGCGGAAGAAATCACACTTCGTGATATTTATTGCGCGGTGATTGAAGATAAACGTCTGTGGGCAGCTCGCCCGGATGTGCCCGCCCGCTGTGTGGTCAGCGCCAATGCCTGCACCTATTTCAAAAACATTGTCAGCGAAGCGGAAGAGGCGTCGTTTCAGGTGTTAGCCCGTCATACAGTCGCGGATGCCCTGGCTGAGTTTGAACGCGGTGGCAAATACAAATGTACCAAAGATTTAGCGGCGCAAAACGCAGAAGATTCGCTCTGTTCGAAATAGAGCGCGGATAGGTAAGTCACCGCTCTTAAAAAGCTTATTAAAAAGCCGGGATATTCTCCCGGCTTTTTGCATTCTACTTATTTAAAGAATTATGCCGTTTGCGTTTCCAGCACCGCTTTCTTACGCGTCACCAGTTTACGCAGTGCCACATAGAAAACAGGCGTCAGGAACAACCCGAACAACGTCACACCCAGCATGCCCGAGAATACGGTGATACCGGTAACGCCGCGCACTTCCGCACCCGCGCCATGCCCCAGGATCAGCGGGATAGTCCCGGCGATAAACGCAATCGAGGTCATGACGATAGGGCGCAGACGCAGACGACATGCCTCAAGCGCGGATTCGATAATCCCTTTCCCCTGCAATTCAAGCTCACGGGCGAACTCAACAATCAGAATCGCGTTCTTACACGCCAGCCCCATCAGCACCACCAGTCCGACCTGTACAAACACGTTATTGTCGCCACCGGTCAGCCACACGCCAAACAAGGCCGATAACATCGTCATTGGCACAATCAGGATCACCGCCAGCGGCAGCGTCCAGCTTTCATACAGGGCGGCCAGCACCAGGAATGCCAGTAATACGGACATCGGGAATACAATCAGTGCCGCATTACCTTGGGTCGACTGCTGATAGCTCAGGTCGGTCCATTCGATATTCATGCCGTTCGGTAACAGGTTTTTCGACATTGCGATCAGCTCCGTCATTGCCTGTGTCGAAGAAAGCACGCGCGGATCTGCGTCACCGATTAAATCTGCTGCCGGATAGCCATTATAGCGGATCACCGGATCAGGTCCGTAAGTCGTGGTGATATTCAACATACTGCCGATTGGCACCATTTCACCCTTATCGTTACGGGTACGCAGATTGGCAATGTCTTCTACGGTGTCACGGAACTGGCCATCGGCCTGTGCCATCACTTTCCAGGTACGTCCGAACCGGTTGAAATCATTGATATAGGCCGAGCCGAGATACACCTGCAACGTACTGAACAGTTCATCCAGTGATACGCCCTGTGCCTTGGCTTTATCACGGTCAATATGTGCGTCGAGCTGCGGCACGTTAGCCTGATATGAGGAAATCGGATACCCCATTCCCGGCGTCTGCATGATAGCGCCGGACATGGTGTTAATCGCGGTTTGCAAGGCACCGTAACCCAGCCCGGCACGATCCTGCACATACAGGGAATAACCTGAACCCTGACCCAATCCGAGGATCGGCGGCGGCATAATAGAGAACGCGAACCCTTCCTGGATCTGCGAAATCTTGGCGTTGATCTCCGCATTAATTTCCGCCGCCGTACGGGTACGTTCGCTCAGCGGTTTCAACGCGAAGAACACCGTGCCGGTATTCGGCGTATTGGTGAACTGCAACGCGTTCAGGCCGGGGAAGGCCACCGCATCAATGACGCCATCGGTGCTCAGACCCATTGCGCTGATTTTACGGATCACCGCATCAGTGCGGGATAATGACGCGCCTTCCGGCATTTTCACGCCCGCGATCAGATACAGTTTATCCTGCGTCGGGATAAAGCCCCCCGGCACGGCTTTGAACATAAAGGCCGCCGCACACAACAGCAGAATATAAACCGCAAATACCGCGCCGCGACGCCCAAGCGTTTTCGACACGGCATTCTGATAACGATGTGAACTGGCATTAAAGAACCGGTTGAACGGTCGGAAAATCCAGCCGAAAAGGCGGTCGATAAGCCGCGACGGCATGTCTTTCGGTGCACCATGCGATTTCAGCAGCAATGCCGCAAGAGCAGGGGACAACGTCAGCGAGTTGATGGCCGAGATCACCGTTGAAATGGCAATAGTCACCGCAAACTGCTTGTAGAACTGACCGGTCACGCCCGACAAAAACGCCATCGGCACAAACACTGCACACAGCACCAGTGCGATAGCCACAATCGGTCCGGACACTTCCCGCATCGCCTGGTGCGCAGCGTCCCTTGGCGCGAGACCTTCCTCGATGTTTCGCTCGACGTTTTCCACCACCACAATGGCGTCATCGACGACTATCCCTATCGCCAGCACCAGCCCGAACAGACTGAGCGTATTAAGCGAAAATCCGAGCAAATACAGAATGCTGAATGTCCCTATTACAGAGATCGGTACCGCCAGCAAAGGAATGATCGACGCACGCCAGGTTTGCAGAAACAGAATAACAACCAGCACGACCAGCACGACGGCTTCCAGCAATGTGTGCACCACCGCACTGATGGAATCACGAACAAACACCGTCGGGTCGTACGGCGCACGCCAGGTCATGCCTTCCGGGAAACGGGTTGCCAGTTCATCCATTTTGGCTCGCACCGCGTCTGATAAATCGATCGCATTCGCGCCCGGCGACTGGAAGATACCAATCCCGACCGCGTCTTTATTATTGAGCTGCGCCCGCAGGGCATAACTACCGGATCCCATTTCAATACGCGCCACATCACGAAGACGGACAATCTCGCCATTATCACCGCTTTTCAGGATGATTTTGCCGAACTCATCTTCATCTTTCAGACGCCCCTGCGCATTGATAGAAAGCAGATAATCACTGTCTTTCGGCATCGGTTCTGCACCCAACTGACCGGCAGATACCTGCACGTTCTGCTCCTGCATTGCCTTCACAATGTCAGAAGCCGTCAGACCACGGGCCGCGACTTTGTTCGGATCCAGCCACACGCGCATGGCATATTCGCCTGCACCGAAAATCTGAATCTGCCCGACACCCGGCAAGCGCGCAAGTTCGTCTTTCACCTTCAGCGTGGCGTAGTTACTCAGATACAGCGAATCATATTTGCCGGAAGGCGACACCAGATGCACTACCAGCGTTAACGTTGGCGACTGCTTCTGCGTGGTCACGCCCTGACGGCGGACATCTTCCGGCAGACGCGCTTCGGCCTGGGCAACACGGTTTTGCACCTGAACTTGTGCCTGATCCGGATCAGTCCCCGGACGGAAAGTGACAGTGGTCACCAGCACGCCGTCAGAACCAGCCACGGATTTCATGTACACCATATTTTCGACGCCGTTAATTGCTTCTTCCAGCGGCGTCGCTACGGTTTCTGCAATCACTTTCGGGTTCGCCCCAGGATATTCAGCGCGAACCTGCACGCTTGGCGGTACCACGTTCGGGTATTCGCTGACCGGCAGCAGGGGAATGGCAATTGCCCCGGTGACTAAAATCAGAATCGACAAGACAGCCGCAAAAATCGGCCTGTCGATGAAAAAGCGGGAAAAGTCCATGAGTCAGGATTCTCTTTTATTGAACGGCAGGGGCGGCCGGGGTGACAGTATTAGCCGCCATGCTGACGGTTTTGGCGTTGACCGGCATGCCCGGCATAAACACTTTCTGTACGCCGTCGATGATCACGCGGTCGCCTGCTTCGAGGCCTTTCTGCACGATGCGTAATCCTCCGAACATGCGGCCAATTTCCACATCACGTCGCTGCGCCTTGCCTTCTTTATCAACCACATAAACGAATTTACGATCCTGATCGGTAAGGATGGCTTTATCGTCCACCAGCAGGGCGTTGAACTGAGCGCTGCCCGGCATCTGAACGCGGGCAAATAATCCCGGCGTAAACGTGCGGTCGCGGTTATCCAGCAGAGCACGCATGCGGATAGTACCTGTGCCGGCGTTCAGCTGATTGTCAGTAAAATCGACCACGCCCTGATGTGGATAGCCGTTTTCACCCACCAGCCCGACATGAACCGGTAAGCGACTTTGCGGGCTGTCATTGAGTTTTCCTTCGCGGGCCAGCGCCTGATAACGCAGGAAAGTCCCTTCATCTACATCGAAATACACATAGACCGTATCGAGTGACACCACAGTGGTCAGCACACTGGCACTGTCGCCCGCGGTGACCAGATTGCCGGTCGTGATCATCGCACGGCTGGCGCGACCATCAATCGGGGAGATGACGCGGGTGAAATCAAGATTCAGCTGCGCCATATCCAGCTGTGCCTGAGCGGCCAGCACATCGGACTGCGCCTGCGAAGCTGCCGAACGACGTTGCTCCGCCACTTCTTTCGACACAGCCAGCGTACCGATCAGCGCTTCCGTTCGTGCTGATTCACTCCTCGCCAGACTGGCCTGATTGCGCGCGCGCACCAGTTCAGCCTTTGCCTGTTCCTGTGCAGCCCGGTAAGTGCGGTCATCGATGGTAAACAGTACCTGCCCCTTTTTCACTTCCTGGCCTTCCTGATAATTCACTTTATCGATGTAGCCGGATACGCGCGGCCGCAACTGGACACTTTGCACCGCTTCCACGCGTCCGTTAAAAGCGTCCCACTGACTGATTGGTTTAATTAACACATCTGCCGCGCTGACCTGCGGAGCAGGCGGTGCAGCATTTTGCGCCACGCTGTTATCACACCCGGCAAGCAGGGCAACCATCAGCGCAACCCCTGAAAGGCGCAATGTTAAAGGCGTGCCACCGGAGCGGCCGCGTACAACAACCTGTGATTTTTGCAGGTTCATCATTATTTTTATTTCCAGTGTGTAAGTGCTGTCAGGCAATACACCGGCCTGTCCGCCGGGTAACGTCCTTTGCCTGATCCGACTTTTTTGGGACTTGTGCTGTTCATCAGCACAATAATGTATCAAATACTGATACAATTGATTCGAGGGGATTGTAGAGATGCGCTTACTAAAGTGCAAGAATTACTGTTACACTTTATGTGCTATTTTACAGAACGTTTACCTTGGGTGATGAGACTATCCGGTAACCGCCAATTAAATGCAATAGTAAAACTTGCATTTAATCAAAAACTGGGTCAACGTATAAAAAGACGAGTCGCCCTCGGGGGGCGCAAACGAAAAAGAAGCAGGAGACTTGCCATGAGAACCGAGGATTTCATTCACGACCTGATCGAGTGGATCGATCACAATCTGGAAGAACGACTGGATATTAAAACGGTCGCCAAGCGGGCAGGTTATTCCCGCTGGTATCTGCAGCGTATGTTTAAAGAGCACACCGGCTTGCCGATGGGGGAATACATTCGTGAGAAAAAACTGAAGAAATCTGCCGATATGCTGGCCAGCAGCGGCGAACCTATCGTCAGCGTTGCGATTTCGCTGGGCTTCGACTCACAACAGTCTTTCACCCGCAGTTTCAAACGACAGTTTGGTCAGACTCCGGGCGACTGGCGTCGCGGGCTGAATCTGGCAACTGAATGCCAGGGCTGCCTGCACTAACTCTTATCTCTGCTTACGCTGCGTTTATCTCGTGAGCGTGTACCGCTGGCCCGGCATCCCCGCCGGGCAGTGAATTTTTCTCTCCCTCATAAACTTCCATTTCCTCTCCAGAATTCCTCCCGATGATTAATTTCACCAGGCGCTTTGCTGTGCGTCTCGCCATTTTCTGCACTCTGTTTTTGGCATTGGCCTGACACTCCGCGTCAGGACGTGATCCACCCAACAAAAAACGACATCAAAGTTCACATAAATTGAAATGACGTTTCAATTTCTTGAGTTGCGGGAATTTTATCGCTAAACTCCTTTTATCATTTCAGCGCCGGGCACAGCCCGGCAACCAATAGTCCTGCGGAAAAGCGTATTCGCCTCCGTTTTATGCATAAAGGAACCATCATGATTCTGGATAATTTCTCGCTTCAGGGAAAAGTCGCGGTAGTGACCGGATGCGACACCGGTTTGGGTCAGGGTATGGCAATCGGCCTCGCCGAAGCCGGCTGTGACATTGTTGGGATCAACATTGTCGAACCCACTGAAACTATCGAGCGCGTCGGCGCAACAGGTCGCCGTTTCCTGAGCCTGACCGCCGATCTGAGCGACACAAAAGTTATTCCGGCGTTGCTGGAACGTGCTGTCGCAGAGATGGGGCATCTGGATATTCTGGTCAATAACGCCGGGATCATTCGCCGTGAAGACGCCATCGAGTTCAGCGAAAAGAACTGGGATGATGTGATGAACCTGAACATCAAATCCGTGTTCTTCATGTCACAGGCTGTCGCCAAACAATTTATCGCTCAGGGTACCGGCGGCAAAATCATTAATATCGCCTCGATGCTTTCCTATCAGGGCGGCATCCGTGTGCCTTCTTATACCGCATCGAAAAGCGCCGTCATGGGTGTCACCCGTCTGCTGGCCAACGAATGGGCGAAGCACAACATCAACGTGAATGCGATTGCGCCGGGCTATATGGCGACCAACAACACCCAGCAACTTCGTGCCGATGAAGCACGCAGCGAAGAGATTCTGGGGCGTATACCTGCCGGCCGCTGGGGCCTGCCTTCTGATCTGATGGGGCCGGTTGTGTTCCTGTCTTCACCGGCTTCCGACTATATCAATGGCTACACCATTGCCGTTGACGGCGGCTGGCTGGCGCGTTAAGCACGCTAATTATTGATAAACATTCACCGACAGCAGCGGGTTACCCCGCTGCCCAAAGAGGAAATCTCATGAAAATTGCATTGATGATGGAAAACAGTCAGGCCGCTAAAAACGCGATCATCCTGAAAGAACTCAACGCCGTGGCATCGGAAAAAGAGTATCCGGTCTACAACGTGGGCATGTCTGACGAACAGGATCACCACCTGACATACATCCATCTGGGCATCATGGCCAGTATTCTGCTCAATTCCAAAGCGGTGGATTTTGTCGTTGCAGGCTGCGGCACCGGCCAGGGCGCACTGATGTCTCTGAACATTCATCCGGGCGTTAACTGCGGTTATTGTATTGATCCGGCGGATGCATTCCTGTTTGCGCAAATCAACAACGGCAATGCATTATCACTGCCATTCGCTAAAGGCTTCGGCTGGGGCGCAGAACTGAACGTGCGTTTCATCTTCGAAAAGGCCTTTACCGGCGTGAAAGGAGAAGGCTATCCGGCTGACCGCAAAGAACCTCAGGTGCGCAACGCCGGTATTCTGAATCAGGTGAAAGCCGCAGTGGTAAAAGAAAACTATCTGGATACCCTGCGTGCCATCGATCCGGAACTGGTGAAAACTGCCGTCACCGGCGAACGTTTCCAGAAATGTTTCTTTGAAAACTGCCAGAACAAAGAGATCGAAACCTTCGTGCGTGAAATCCTCGCGTAAGATTTCGTGTTTTGTGGTGTCAAAAAAACCGGTGCTCATGTAGCACCGGTTTTATTATGCGGGTAACAATTACAAGAAATCCTGTCGTTGCGGCGTAAAGGTATCGAGCAACACCCCTTTCTCCAGACACACGCAGCCGTGCATGATGTACGGTTTTTTATACAGCGTATCGCCTGCGCTCACTTCATGCGTTTCCTCACCGATAGTGAATTTAAACCGGCCGGACAACACGTAGGTCAGCTGTTCATGCACATGGTTATGCATCGGACCGACGGCGCCTTCTTCAAAGTATACTTCAACGGCCATCATGGTGCCGTCATGCGCCAGAACACGACGGCTCACACCGTCCCCCAGATCCTGTAAAGGAATATCTTTTTTAAAGGTAAACATCGGTTAATCCTTGCGTAATGAACTGAGCAGGGCATCCGGGATTTCCGCCAGATACAGCGCCGGTAAGCCTTCGTAATCGGTGGTGAAAAGTACGTGACGATCGTCAGGCGAGAAAGAAGGGTGCGGATGCGTCACCTGACGGTCACCATCAAGCACCTGCCATGAACTGTTATGCGCAGCCAGCGGGGCATGACGACGGGTTCTGGCGTCGAAAATATACAGCCACGGATCGTTTTCAATGGTATGGCTGGCGGTGTCTTTTACATCAACCGGCGTACCGGAACCATCACCGACCAGCAGCGTGCCATTCTCGTTACTCATCAGATGCGAACAGGCCGGCATAGTCATCAGACAGATATCTTCGCCAGTTTGCGGATCAAAGCGGCGGATATGGCGATCATGCTGACCTTTCAGATAAGACACATACATCAGTGCGGAGCCGTCCGGCACCCAGAATTCGTGTGTACAGCTTTCACCCGGTGCATGTTCTTTCACTTTGCGTACATCGCTGCCGTCTTCATTCACCAGCCACATCCGTGCATCAACCAGATCGTGAGGGCCTTCATGGCAGAAAGCGACGGTGCTGTCGTCAAACGGGCGATAAATCGGGTGTCCGAGCCATTCGTTTTTCTCGTGGATCACCCGGGATTTCCCGCTGAGTAAATCGACACGCAACAGACGGCAATGCGGATTGCTGTGATAGAACTCCTGGAAGATTTTCCAGTCTGACAGCGGCGTCCAGTCCTCACGACTGATTTCGATACCGACCAGACTGGTGCATTCACTATTGGCCACCCAGGTGCCGTAGCCAACCCATTCTTCCGGCACCTGATACACAGTATGTTCGCTAAAATCAGCCAGTGTTACCCGCTGCAGGCTGCGTTCGTTTTTGACGTAGTAAAGAAACTGATCATCCGGCGAGAGGAAACCGCCAAAGGTGTTATCGCCTTTGCCTTCCGTCAGCTGAACCGCTTTCTGTGTGCCAAGATCCAGCAAGTAATAGTTGCGGTTGCCGTCAAACTCACCGGCAAACAACAGTTTATTGCCATCGCGTGTAAAGCATTTCTGATAGAAATAGTTGCGATGACACAACACATCAGGCGGCGTTAAACGGGTCACGCGGACACCCGTCTGAGGATCCTGAACGGTGTGGAAACTAAATTGAATCTGAGAACCTTTTGCCATGATTCACCCCATAAGTCATGTGAAATGAGCCGCTGTTCCGGCATCCTTTTCATTAATTAAAATGCAGTTTCATTAATTTGAAAACACATTACCACTTAGTGAGGTGAAACGACGGCGGGTGAAAACAAAAGTGCAAAGCTGATCACAAAACGGTTGGCTTTTGCCACAGCGTGAAACCATCCTATAATGATATAGCTTGTTCAAATACTATTTATGCTCTGGATGATTAAAGAGTACGAACAAAATATCTCACGCTTACACGGTGGAGTATTTTAGAAAAGGGATGTAAAAGATGAGATTAAGAAAAAAACGTGTTAAACCTATGCAAATCAATGACATTACTATCATTGACGACACCAAACTGAAAAAAGCCATTACCGCCGCCGCGCTGGGTAATGCAATGGAATGGTTTGATTTCGGTGTGTATGGCTTTGTGGCCTTTGCATTAGGGCAGGTGTTTTTCCCGGGGGCAGATCCGGGTATTCAGATGATTGCCGCACTGGCAACCTTCTCCGTTCCGTTCCTCGTCAGGCCGCTCGGTGGCCTGTTCTTCGGTGCGCTTGGCGACAAATTTGGCCGCCAGAAAGTCCTTTCCGTCACCATCATTATCATGTCCGTAAGTACCTTCTGTATCGGGCTGATACCGGGTTATGCCTCCATCGGTATCTGGGCACCTATTTTGCTGTTACTGGCAAAATTAGCGCAGGGTTTCTCGGTCGGTGGCGAATACACCGGTGCAGCAATTTTCGTGGCGGAATATTCTCCTGACCGGAAACGTGGCTTCCTCGGCAGTTGGCTGGACTTCGGCTCCATCGCCGGTTTTATTCTCGGTGCAGGCGTCGTGGTACTGATTTCCAGCATTGTGGGCGAGGCGAACTTCCTCGAATGGGGCTGGCGTATTCCGTTCTTCATCGCCGCTCCGCTGGGCCTGATCGGTATTTACCTGCGTCACGCGCTGGAAGAAACCCCGACATTCCAGCAGCATGTGGATAAAATCGACAGCGATGCGCGCAAAGACATTGCAGAACCGCCAAGAGTCTCGTTCCGTGAAATCCTGACCAAGCAATGGCGTCCGCTGATTATCTGCGTGGGCATGGTGATTGCCACCAACGTCACCTACTACATGCTGCTGACGTATATGCCGAGCTACCTGTCGCACAGCCTGCATTACTCTGAAGATCACGGCGTGCTGATCATCATCGCCATCATGGTCGGTATGCTGTTCGTACAGCCTTTTATGGGGATGCTCAGTGACCGATTTGGCCGAAAGCCTTTCGTGATTATCGGCAGTATCGGCCTGTTTATTCTGGCGATCCCGTGCTTCATTCTGATTAACAGTGATGTCATAGGCCTGATTTTCTTAGGTCTGCTGATCCTCGCGGTACTGCTGAACTGCTTCATCGGTGTGATGGCCTCAACATTACCGGCTATGTTCCCGACGCATATCCGCTACAGCGCGCTGGCGATTGCTTTCAACGTGTCGGTACTGATTGCGGGCCTGACGCCAACGATCGCTGCGTGGCTGGTGGAAACAACCAATAACCTGTACATGCCGGCGTATTACCTGATGGTTGTCGCCATGATTGGCCTTGTGACCGGTATTTTCATGAAAGAAACGGCCAACCGTCCGCTGAAAGGCGCAACACCGGCGGCTTCAGACCGTGCAGAGGCGCGTGAAATTCTTCAGGAGCATCACGATAACATTGAGCAGAAAATTGAAGATATTGATGCGCAGATTATTGAACTTGAAGCCAAAAGAAAGAATCTGATTGCCCAGCACCCTGATATCAACTGATCCCGTTCTCAGGCATGCTCCAGGCCGGTCACTCTGCTGACCGGCTTTTTTTTGCCTTTTGCCGCATTTTTTACATTCCTGCTCCATACTTCATTTCCTTGATCATCTGAATGGAAAGTCTGTATGCAGAATCCTACGTTGTTTCAGTTCTTTCACTGGTATTACCCGGATGGTGGGAAGCTGTGGCCGGAAGTGGCCGAAAAAGCCGCCTGGCTGGCAGAAATTGGCATTACCGCTGCCTGGCTCCCGCCTGCCTGTAAAGGTGAATCGGGAGGATATTCGGTTGGCTATGATACTTATGATTTGTTTGATCTGGGCGAGTTTGAACAGAAAGGCTCCCGGGCCACCAAATATGGCGACAAAGAGGGGTTACTCGCCGCCATCGGCGCGCTGAAACAGCATAACCTGGGCGTTATACTTGACGTGGTGCTCAATCATAAAATGGGAGCGGATGAGAAAGAACGCGTGCAGGTTAACCGCGTTAACATGGATAACCGCGAAGAAATCAGTGATGACATTATTGAAGCTGAAGCGTGGACCCGTTTCATTTTTGCCGCCCGTAACGGCAAGTATTCGAAATTCATCTGGGATTTTCACTGCTTCAGCGGTGTTGACCACATCGAAAATCCGGACGAACAGGGCATTTTCAAAATCGTTAACGATTACACCGGCGGCGGCTGGAACGATCAGGTCGATGATGAGTTCGGTAATTATGATTATCTGATGGGGGCCAACGTCGATTTTCGTAATAACGCGGTCAGCGAGGAGCTCAAATACTGGGGCCGCTGGATCATGGAACAAACCCACTGTACGGGTTTCCGTCTTGACGCGGTGAAACATATTCCGGCCTGGTTCTATAAAGAATGGATTGACCATATACAGGCGGAAGCCGAACAACCGATGTATGTGGTCGCGGAATACTGGTCATTCGACGTCCAGACACTGCAAAATTATATCCATCAGGTGGAAGGCAAAACCATGCTGTTCGATGCGCCGTTACAGCTGAATTTCCACCACGCCTCAAAGCAGGGTGCGGATTTCGACCTGACGACCATTTTTGATAACACGCTGGTTGCCGCCGATGCTTCGCATGCCGTGACGCTGGTCGCCAATCATGACACCCAGCCGTTACAGTCTCTTGAAGCACCGGTTGAGCCATGGTTCAAACCGCTGGCCTACGCGTTAATCCTGTTGCGGGAACAGGGCGTGCCGATCGTGTTTTATCCGGATTTATTCGGCGCAAGTTATGAAGATCAAGGGGAGGACGGTAATACTTACACGATTAATCTGCCCGCAGTTACCCACCTGGAAACGCTGATCAAAGCCCGCCAGAACTATGCATGGGGCGCACAAACCGATTATTTCGATCACCCGAACTGCATTGCGTTTTCACGCAGCGGCACCGCAGAACATCCGGGCTGCGTGGTGGTGATGTCCAACGGCGAGGCAGGCGAGAAAACGATTGAACTGGGCGACAACTTCGCCGGTAAAAAATGGCGGGACATACTGGAGAACCGTGGCGATGTCATCGAAACCGACGAGAACGGCAGCGCACAATTTTATTGCGAAGCAGGCAGTGTCAGTGTCTGGATCATGACGGAGTAAAACAGGCGCGGGCGGGATTAACCGCCCGTACCTTAACGAAATCCGAAAGCAATCAGCAGGGAATACACCCCCAGTAATGCGATAAACGCTACAACGCTGACCATTCCGGCACTTTTTCTCATCAACTGCCACGGCAACATCGCCAAAACGATCATCGCGTTTAACGGCACGCCGTACCATTTCCAATGTTTTGGCGACATCATCCAGAGCACGCAAAAACTGCTGGCGCTGAGTACACCATAATGGGTCGCTGCCATAACCAGATTTCCTGCGTCAGGCTTAAACATCGTGAAAAAGCCCAGCATTATCTTCACCATAATGGCGGTCGAGAGCACCGACAACACACATTCAGTCACGCATAACATACGCGGGCGATAACGCAACTTTCGCTCCAGATAACTGTAACCGTGAATATATAACCCGATGATCGCGATAAGTAGGATGCGTGAGCGCCACGGCTCAGAATGCTCACGTGTCGTCAGCATGATCAGCAAAAGCCAGAAACCGTTCAGGAAAACAGCTCCCCAACTCAGCGCTACGCGGGTTTCAGACAGTGTTTTCAGCAGCACAGAATTTAAATACGGTAATAACGCAGGATGATACATCCTGATCTCTCTGAGTTTATTGCTCAGTGATGTCATAAAATCGGGCACAAGCTTTGCCCACCAGGGAACGGTGGCACCTTCCACAGTCAGTAACCGCAAACGCAACCGATTTAATGCACAATCCTGATATTCACGTACCATCACCGACCAGTAACGTTTCGCATCGGTCATCTCAACCTGACGTTGAAGGGCCGCCAGCCGGTAAGCAGAAATGCCTTCGGGCTGATAGTGGTCGATATCCCAGCCCATGATACCGGAGACGTTAATCAGCAGCGCAGAATATAACCCGTCACGATCACTTAATTGTTCTGCGAGTTCCTGACTGAATAATTCGTGCAACTCAATGTTTTGCAACACATTACTCTTGATAAAAGCGTCCAGATGCTCCAGACCGGCCGTTTCATTCTCCATCATTTCATCAGTAATTTTAGCGGCCTGCGAAATGACTTTTCGCCGTAAAGCAGTATCGCGATAGGTTTCCTGGCTGATTTCATTAACAGGTTCAAACGGAGCGGGTCGGGGTAAAAAGGGCGGTGCCGGAACCTCAGCGGGAGGCATCTCATCTGTGACAACGTCACTTAAAACCGTATTATTGCCCTGATGTTTTGCCGCATCAAAGGCTTCGCGCAGCCGCTGATATCCTTCAGGATCCTGGTCCGGACGGGTATTTTTCAGCTGTCGGGCATAAGCCCGTTTAATCACGCTGAGATCCTGGGTGGGCTCAATGCCTAAAACTGACCAAATTCCCTGGCTGCTCATTCCGCCGACCACCTCATAAATCCTGAATTGAAAAGAAACATCAGCCTTCACCCCATGGCGCGCCGGAATCATCCCGGTAACGCCCCCCGGCGGTGTTTTCTATCTGCTGATGCAGCGCATCAAGCTGATAAATCGAAATCCCGGCGGGCTGATAATGGTCAATTTCCCATTCCATCAGCACGGCAACCTTCGCCAGTACCGAGGCGGTCAGTCCTTCACGCTCCGCCAGATCCCACGCCAGCTGCTGGCTGAATATTTCGCGCAACTGAAGATTTTGCAGCAATTCTTCCGACAAACAGACTTTCAGCAGATCCAGGCCAGCCTGCTCATTTTCCAGCAACAGGCTGACGGTATCGGAGACCAGAAAGTGAACCTGCGTCTGGCGGATTACCGCGTCATCAGTAAGCGATGGGAGAGGAAATGAATAAGTGACAGCGTCACTGATATTCCAAAAATGATCGCCACGCCGGGCTGATTCAAACGCTTCCCGCAGGTGCTGATACGCTTCGGGATCCTGATCGGGTCGCGTACTTTTGAGTTGCCGCGCATAGGCCCGCTTGATGGCGGTGATGTCCTGCGTGGGTTCTATCCCGAGCACTGACCAGATCCCCATCAAGTTATTCCCACTCACTGCGCAAATGCATCAGCAGTGACTCAAATTCCCTGCGCGCTGTCGTGATCTGCCGGGCATCCTGCGTGTCGAGCACATGCTCAAAACGATACAACTGATCGGCGATAAACTGCCGCTGGTCGCCAAGACTTTGTTCATAATACGCGTTGGCTTCGGCTACCAGCTGGCGGTTGACCAGTTGCTCACGCGGATGCTGTTTGATGTTTTCCAGTTTTAGCAGGCTTGCGGTAATTTGCGCGGGTGTCAGGCTGCCCGGTGCTTTCTCGATCACCAGTTTTTCCACCAGTCCGGTGCTGGTGATTTTACACTCCACTTCCAGAATGCCGTCGAGCGTATAAGTGAAACGCACATCGGCAGCCATTTCGCCTGCCGGGCGCGGAGGCACATCGACAGTCAGCGATCCGAGCAGAATATTGTCGGCTACCCGTCGCGCTTCGCCCTGATAAATGGACAGATTCAGGTACTTTTGCTGATCGGAAATGGTGACGATTTTTTCCACCCGACTCACCGGAACAAAGCTGTTTCGCTCAATCAGCGGCAGAAAATGACCGTCTTCATAACCGTCACCTTTCGGCCGGGAAATCCCGATGCCAAGCGTAAACGGCATCACATCGGTCAGCACGATGTCATCAAGTGCCTGATCCTGCAAGACCAGTCCGGCCTGTATACCGGCACCGAGCGCCACGGCTTCGTCCGGTTGCAGCTCACTGCGCGGGAAGCGCCCGAACAGGCGAGCCACTGCCTGACGTACCAGCGGCATTCGCGTTGCGCCGCCCACCAGCACGACGTGATCCACTTCATCAGCGGAGAACCTGGCATCGCGCAGCGCCTGAATCACCGGTTTTTTCATCCGCTCCAGCGTGCTTTCACAGCATTGCGCCAGAATTTCAGTGGTCAGCGTCCAGTTCAGCGAACTGTCTTTCCAGGTGTATCTGAGCGTCGTACTGTCTTGCGTGGTCAGCTGGTGCTTAGCTTTTTCCGCCAGCGTAATTAACTGACCGAAAAGAGCGCTGTCGTCTTTATCCAGCTGCGGATACTGCGCCAGCATCCAGACGGCAAGGCTGCGGGTGAAATCATCACCACCGAGGAAAACATCCCCGCTGCTGGCACGCACTTCAATCACGCCTTCGAACATATCGATGATGGAAACGTCAAACGTGCCGCCACCCAGATCGAACACCAGAAATTTCTGTTCCTGCTGATTCACCAGCCCGTAGGCCAGTGACGCCGCTGTCGGTTCATTGAGCAGACGCTCGACCTGCAGTCCCGCCAGTTCACCGGCGGCCTTCACGGCCTTGCGCTGAATATCATTAAAATAAGCGGGGACGGTGATAATGGCGCGCGTCACCTCACGGCCACAATGTTGCTCAACATCGGCTTTCAGGCTGCGCAGCAGAAGGGCAGAAAGCTCTTCCGCACGAAAGTGTTGGTGACCAAGCCGGAACTGATGCTCCGTGCCCATAAAGCGTTTAAAACTGGAAAGGGTGAGATCAGGGTGAGTAAATAACCGCGCCTGTGCCGGTGCGCCGACCAGAATGTGGCCATTGTCATCGAGACCGATCACTGAGGGTGTCAGATTTTTTCCATAGACGTTAGGAACCAGAACGGACTGACCGTCTTGCCAGATGGCAACTGCGCAGTTTGAAGTGCCTAAATCTATTCCTATCAACATCCGTATCACCCCAGAAACTAAAAACGAAAACAACAGAAAGAATTATCATCGGCCGAATTTACAGAAAGTTGAGGAGATTTTGTAGATGAGGAGATTTAAATACTGACGAAAATTGAACTGAAAGCGCTGGGTGGCGTGTATTCGAAAGGCGCTGACTGGGGATCTTACGTGGTGCAGGACGGTCTGCTGATCACCGGGCAGAATCCGGGCTCTTCCGCAGAAGCGGCAGAACTGTTGGTTCAGCAACTGAGCAAATAATTGAATGAAGTGATACGGGCCGGAAGAGTTATCTTCCGGCCATTTTTATTGTGCAAACTCAGGCTCAGGCAATGGTGACTTTCTGGTCTAAGTACACATCCTGAACGGCATTAATCAAGCCCACGCCTTCTTTCATCGATTTCTTAAAGGCTTTACGTCCCAGAATCAGTCCCATCCCGCCAGCACGTTTATTGATAACCGCCGTGCGTACGGATTCCTGAATATCATTCTCGCCCGCGGCCCCACCGGAGTTAATCAATCCGGCACGCCCCATATAACAGTTCGCCAGCTGATAACGCACCAGATCAATCGGGTGATCAGTCGTGAGTGTTGAATAAACACGTTCATCGGTATAGCCGAATTTAACCGCTTTGTAGCCGCCGTTATTTTCCGCCATTTTCTGTTTCACGATATCTGCGCCGATGGTCGCTGCAAGATGGTTTGCCTGGCCGGTTAAATCAGCGCTCGAATGGTAATCCTTACCGTCTTTCACAAATGCCGGATTACGCAGATATGCCCACAACACCGTCACCATGCCCAGTTCATGTGCCCGCTCGAAAGCGGCTGAAATTTCTTCTATCTGGCGACGTGACTCTTCTGAGCCAAAATAAATGGTCGCACCCACAGCCTGCGCACCCAGATTAAACGCCTGTTCCACACTGGCATACAACGTCTGGTCATATTGCGTCGGATAACTCAGGGTTTCGTTATGATTGAGTTTGACCAGGAACGGAATTTTATGCGCATAGCGGCGCGAAACCGAGGCCAGCACGCCATAAGTTGACGCCACGCAGTTACAACCGGCCTCAATCGCCAGCTCAACAATATTTTTAGGATCGAAATACAGCGGATTGGCGGCAAACGAGGCGCCCGCAGAGTGTTCAACGCCCTGATCAACCGGCAGAATCGACAGATAACCGGTGCCGGCTAACCGTCCGGTATTATACAGATTTTGCATTGCGGCCAGTACGCGCGGCGAACGGTTGTTGTCGATCATCACGCGGTCAACAAAATCGGCACCCGGCAGGCAGAGCTGGTCTGAGGTAATAGTGGAACATTGATGCTGAAGAAGTGAATCGGCTTCTTTGCCTAACAACTTAGTGATATCAGTCATAATGGACTCCGTTTCTGCTCTGTGTGGGGCACAAAGCGGTGAATGATATTTTCTTACCCCACTAGGTATAGACGGATTACGATCGGTTTGTGTAACTCATGTTGCGGTTCTGTGTTTGTTTCGGCTCGCAATGTGGTGCAATCCGGGCAAAAAAAGGAGCCACTTTTTGTGACTCCGTTTGTTTAACTTAGTTTTCTGCTTTCAGCATTCTTAACAAGCTGGCCAGACTTTCACGCTGCTGCGCCGGGATCTCTCCGCCTGCGGCGTAACCGGCGTTGCGCATGATGCTTTCCTGCAAACCGACCAGCCAGTCGTAGATGTAAAAGGCCGTGGAATTGGTCGGCGTGGCCGAAAGTTTTGTCAGGCGCCGGGATGACTTCCAGCTGGCAACGCTTTGCTTCGGCTTGGCAAAAATTTTATTGCCCTTATTGATACGGCTTTCCGGGCGTTCGGCTTCCGCTTGTTTCTCAAAACCCAGCCAGGCAACAAAATCACCGAGCACCGTCAGTGCGCGGGAAACCTGACGATCCGCGTGATGCTCATGTTCACGCGCCCCCGCAGATAACGCGCCGCCGAGTGAACGAACCAGCGCATCGCCCATTTTCAGCCGGAAACTGATGGTGATCAGCTCTTCCATCAGTAACTCGACTGTCGGTTTAGCCACGCCAAGCAGGGCGATCAACGGTTCGTTTTCCGGCAGGCTGCGCAGATGGTTAATCCAGTAACGCTGAACCTGACGCGCAAACGCCGTGCCGTCGTCAGGTTTTTCCTGCCAGACCGGCACGTCCTGCTGCTCAGCGAATAAATCGATATCAATACCGATACCAAAACTTTCTGCGCCGCCTTCATCCTGCTCGCCTGTTTCGGCTGGCAGACCGGCATGCTCATGATAAATACGGTGCAGTTCGTCGCGGCCAGGCAGCAGTTTTTCCAGCAGCTCGCCGTGAACGCCCGTGCGGGTTTGCAGCGCTTTAATGACGGTCTGAACCGTGCGTTGTTTTTGCGCCGGATCAGCCGCGTCACCGGCCTGATACCAGCGTCCGAGCAGGTTATCCGCCAGTTCACGGCGCAGTTCGTCACGCAGTTCGTTCAGGCGGTTCAGGCGGATTTCCGGGCGAATTTCTGCCACCAGATAATCAGCCATACGTTGCAGACCACGATCATCCATGGCCAGCAGCGCCCCCCAGGCATCGCCAGGATTGCCCACATGACGCTGAACGGCCTCGTCGAAATGCGCTGAGCCGTTCACGCGCCGATCAAACGGCGTTAATACCCACACCAGCCCCGGTTTACGGCGGCCACGCACCTGCGTATTTTCGCCGTGCATTTCCTTCACCCAGTATTCCAGCGTGCGGCCTACGGCCACCACGTCATCACGCACGTCAGCCGCCGTACAAACCATCAGCATGTTCATTTCGTGACGATCGGTATAGCGCTCCGGCAGATAAGAAATTTTTGCGCGGAACAGGGCGGAATTCTCATCATCACCACTTTCATCAGGCAGCGCGCCATAGCCCGGCAGATCCAGCAGATCGATCTGTTCGAACAGCACTTCGCGCGGGGGCGAAAGCAGGGGAATTTGCACTTCGGAGGCAAGCATAGTCAGCTCAGTCAGTGACAACGTCACAGGAGGTGCACTTTCATCGCCGAACTGCGGGCAGACCGGGATCTGCATATCCCAGCCCGGCGACTGGCTGAAAATACCGTCTGCCGGTTGCATGGCCTCATCAACCAGAATGCTCAGCGGGGCCAGCAGGCTTTCTGCGCCGCTCAGATGTTGCAGCGTGTGCGCGTAATGGCGGTAAGCCGCCGTCAGCGCCGGTTCATTGCCCCATAACAGGGAAAACAGACGTGCGCGATCGTCGATATTCAGATAAGGCGCGAGCTTCACCGCCACCGGCCAGTAATGCGCATTCAGATGGCGGAAACGACGGGGGTCGAGGCGAATCATGGAATCCCATAATCCCATCATCTGTTCGCAGGTAAAGCCGTCTACCGGCTCCGGCTGGCGGTGCATCATCAGTTTACTGAGGTGCTCGGTGATATGCTGCGTGTCCGCCACGGGAGAATGGCTGTCCGGCTGGAAAGCGCGGATCACGATGCGGGCAAGATCGGCTTCATTGAGCAGCAGCACGCGTACCGGAAATGCGCGATCCCTGACGTCTGCCTGCCGGGTAAAACGGGTGGCGAAACGCGCCACGCGGTTACCAGGGTTAATCTGGGTCAGATAATCGAGCGTGACACCGCCGAGACGGGTTTCCAGCCGCCCGTAGTTTCCGGACGCCAGCGAGCAAATCAGATATGACTTTCCGGCCTGAGAATGCCCGTAAAAACCCAATGCTGGCGGCAGTTCACAGGCCAGCGCCAGACGCTGTGCTTTCTCGCGGCAACGTATTAACTGCAAATTCAGCCGGTCGGCTTCCAGATCCAGACGCGGAGCGTCGGCGCGTGTGGTCTCGACCCAATCCAGCGCCCCGCCGATAGTGTCAGAGACCGCCGTAAACTGACGCTGCAACACATTGGTGGTCAGACCGGCGTTTGTTTCTGTCGTGCTTGTTGTCATGAGACGAATACGCTCCCACTGTCGATCCAGTAATGGCTCTCGCCCAGTGTATTTAGCCGCAGGCGCAGGTGATGAGCAGGCACTTTGGTGCCGTTATCCAGCACCGCGCTGGCAATATCAAAAAATTCCGGCGTCGGGTGATCTTCCCCTTTTTTTACCGCCAGTTTCACCCGCAGCACACTGTCACCCGCCACTTTGCGCGCCAGTTCAGGCTCCGCAATGGACAGCGTATACAGCGGCGAGGCAGGCCAGCGGTCATTTTCCAGCTGGCGGAAACCCAGACAAATGGCACCGCGAATACGGAAACTGGCCGCGCTGTCGAGCTTGTAATCGTGAGCATCAAGATCGATATCACCGTAACAGACGTTATCTTCAGAGAGCACCTGATTGCCGTCGAGCATACCGAGATAGCGCACCGTCGAATACGGCTGGAAATCTCCGGCTTTGAAATAGAACCCCGGCAGACGCAAATCCAGCGCCAGCAGGCACAGCATCGCGCCGACGGCTGCGGTGGATTTCGGGTTGTCGATGCGCCCGAGTTTATTAAACGGATACCAGCCGCTGGTGTGATAACCATCAAGCGAGAGCATGCGGTTGATCGGCAACGGTTGCAGATGGCGGAACAGCGCCTGAATGCCGGGGAAACGCGAAGGGCGGCCGGTCAGCAGCAACACATCACAGTCATGCAACGACACCACCTCACACAGCGAACGCAGGTTCTGCGTAATGCTCATGCGGTTGGATAAAAACTCGCTGTGCAGCTTGCTGAGTTTCAGGACCAGCGGCACCTGAAGAATATCAAATACCGCCGAACCGGCAGGCAGAACGCGCTGGATTTCGGTATGCAGGTAATCCAGCACTTTCTGCGTCGGTGTCTGTTCCAGCAATTCACCGAATGGCGCATCGATTTCTGCATGGGTATCCAGCGGATCAAAACGTTCGTAAACCTCCAGCACGGAGCGCGCCAGCGGAATAAATATTTGCAGCGTACTTTGCTGACGCAAGGTGGCGTGGCCATCCATGCGGCCCTCGCTGCCAAACAGGCGCGTCATCAGACTGTCCGGATTGGCCAGACCGGCTTTCTTCAGCGCCGCCTGTAACGCAGGCAATACATAGAGCTGAATAACATCCAGCAGAATGTCGTCGCCCGCAACTTTAAAGCCCTCACGGAACAGCAGACGCGGCGTGATTTTGACATTATTGCCCATACCGTCGTCGAGCCAGTATTGCGTGATGGCCAGATCCGTCGTGCCGCCGCCGATATCAATCGAGGCGATACGCAGGGTTTTACCCACCGGCTCATCATCCGCCAGTTCGCGGTCAGGACGCGCCATGCTGGCAAAAAATTCGCCGGTATGGCCGCCGAAATTCACCTGCGTTTCGTTGTAGAGATAGACCATTTGCCCGCAGGTCGCTTCGTCCCATTCCATCTGCACGTCCGGCACCGGCACGCTGCTTTTGGCTTTGTCCGCCTGGTTTTTAAACGCGTCGTCCGACGGATGCCAGCCCATGGACTTCCACACCAGCCCGATGGCTTCCTGCATACGGCGGCGGAATATTTCACGCTCCGGTTTCGGCATTGCCGAAGGCAGGGTCAGAATAATATTGCGTAACTGACGCGGTGCGAAAGAGCGCAACATGCGGGTACGCTGGGCAGGGCTGTTGATTTGCATCAGCGCCTGCGCCAGCAGTTCAGACAGCATCAGCGTCATCACCGAACTGCGGCTGTAATGGGCGGAGAACACCGGCAAACGGTCTTCCGCAGGCAAATCAGACAGTGGCTGACCGTCGTCATTGATCAGGAATGTCAGCGGCATGGCTGCAGCAACCGGCTCGGTCACCGCACCGTGACCACCCTGGCTGAAACGCCAGCCCGGCGTATAACTGTCTTCATCCCACAAATAACGGCGCGGGCTGGAAATCCCGGTCGATCCTTCCGTGCCTTCGCGCAGCAGCGCCAGACGGCTGGCTTCCCGACCGGCACGTAAAATGGATGGCCAGATAAAGGCATCGTCGCGGCCACTTTCGACGGAGAAGTTCGGTTTACCAAAGCGTGCCTGGGCGAATTCCACCCGGCTTTCAAACAGTTCGTTATAAAGAAAATGCGGCTGAGAAAGGTCGCGCAGTTGCAGTTCGCTGGTTTGCTTCAGGCCATCAGTTTCACCCACATGGTCTTCCACCAGAATGCCGCAGGTGTGCGAGTTACCCACATCCAGAATCAGATCCACGTTGATCGCCGGTTCCTGCAGCGTCGCGCCGTTGATCTTCAGCTCAGGAATGCCGAGCTGGCTGCCGAGCATTTCCAGCAGATTCAGGTAATGCGCCTGATATTCAAACTCACGCAGGGCGACTTTAATATTGCGCGCTTCCCGCTCCTCGCGGATTGCGGACTGCTCGGTGAACACTTCACGTAACCAGCCGTCCACCCAGGTCTGATCGAGGAAATCGGGCAGTTCTTCGTTATGCCACGCCAGCGCAAAACTGATGCCGTTTTTCACATCATCCTGCGTCGGTGCCAGTTGGGTTTGTTCGCCATCGCCTTCCACCACGCGGGTATCAAAGGCAATCACCACACGGTGTGTACTGCCATCGGCTTCAGGCGTGTCAAGTTGACGGATTTGCACCCGCGCCCAGTTGTCCGGACCCGCCATAAAGGTGCGCGGCGGATTAAAGCGCAAAAACGGTAACGGCAGCCAGATCTGATCGAGCAGTTTCAGCGACTGTTCCAGCGGGAAGCTAAATTCAGGTCGCACCACTTCCGGCGCACCGCCCTCCAGCCCCGGTAAAAAGTGACGACCATTTTGCGGATTATAGTCGAGGCGCAATAGCGGACCGTTGGCGCTCTTGCGCACAAATTTGGCAGGTAATCCGTCATCCCACACCGGCTTCAGCGCGAAGTCGAGGAACTGGATGCCGCTGTCCCGGATCAGGGTAATCTTTTGCTTAAAATCTGTAAGGGTTGCCAGCATGCTGTTATTTACCTTCGCGCTTAATGGTCATTGGGTAAACCGTGTCGCCGGTATAACGGCCCTGACACACGGCAGCGCCAGTCGCGCCCTGAGTACAACTGATTTCCGGCATCTGATAACGGGAGCCGTCGCTGCATTTCGCCCGGTAACGGCTGTTGATGACCAGATTCCCCGATTGCATCAGCCCGGCATTCGCCGCCGCGCGGCAGGTCACGCCCGCGCCATAGGTGATTTTCACCGTGCCCTGACCTTGTTTGAACTGATAACGCAGCACCGGCGGCTTACCGGTAACCGGATCTTTGATATCCAACACCACTTGCCAGTTACCGTTGAGGAATTTCGTCGAGCCGATTTTTACCGCGTCAGGCGGCATCACTAAGGCATTTTTGCTGACCGGCGCAGCAGCAGGCTCAGTGACTATCGGCGTTTTTTCCACTTCTGCGACGGGTTGCGCAGAAGGCACCACCACAGCGGCCGGGGCAACCGGTAACGGTGCCGGTTCAGGCGCTTTCACTTCAGGGGCTTTCACTTGTTCAGCCACTGCCGGCGGAGCGATCACCACCGGTTCTGCTGCCGGAGCAGGTTTAGGCGCTTCGGTCTTCGCGGTTTCAACTTTTGGCGCAGGTACGCGGGAATATAACCAGCCAGCCGCAGAACCGGCGACGACCAGTGCAGCGACCGGCAACGCCCAGATCAGCGGAGATTTTTTCCGGCGCGGAGCCACAACCGGTTCCGGCACGGCAATTTCCTGTTCAGCCGCACGGGCTTCAATGGTTTTAATCACACGAACCGGTTCAGGTTGTTCAACGACCGGTTCCGGCGCTTTAATTTTTTCTGCTGCCAGTGAAAGCGCTGGCAGGGGTTCACCGGCGGTCAGCGTATTGCGCAGCGCCGCAAAAGGATCAGGTTGACTGACGCTGTCGAGACTCAGGAAGCCCCAGAAGGTCAGTACAGGCTGCCCTCCGACCAGATACACGTGGTTTTGATCCGGAAAACGGAAGGCTTTTTCCAGTAAAGAACCAAAAAACTGCGTGGCGGGTTTTTCAGAAGATTTTGCCGCTTTGCTGATCTGCGACACGGTGTCGAGACAGTTCTCGAGCTGGCGCAAAGCCGATGCGCGCGCGGTATCTGTGGCAGCGGCCCAGGAAACGACTTTGCCTTCACGGGGTGAATACCAGTCGAGGCGGTCACCGGCCTCATTAAGTTGCGGGATCGCCAGACAGTCGGCAATTGCAGGTTGTTTACGCAGACGTAAAGTTTCGCGTAATTGCAGGGCTGATGCGTAAACCGGTTGCCCGTTTTCGCCCAGCGCAAGGATGTCATTGAGACTGCCACTGCGTAAAAATGATTTTGCCACGCCTGAATAGCCTTTATGTGTTTTGCTCCGCGCCAGCGCGCAGGCAGAAAAGGTTCATGATGCTGCCACTTTAGGCGATTTAAGCGAAATCAAACGGGTGAATAAGCGATAAAAAAGGTGGCTGTTTGTGGCGTGGCGGAATCTGTCATGATGACCGGGAGGTCATCAACGATGCAACATATATCAATAGCCTCATCCTCTCTTTTGAACAGTGGGTTCTGGAAAAACAATACCAGTGCTGGAGCACGAGGCATTTATATTAACAATAATAATTTTGCGATATATATAATAACATTATTCATCAATGCCATATAAAACCCCACAACCAGTTAGCCACAGTGTAAAATATAAAGCCGCTGACTAACGATTCACTATTAACATTTCATCTAAATAAACACTTCATCATTAAGATAAGTTACTTGCGAATTAAGAAATCACCATTGGATTTATAAGCATCATACACATACCATCATTAGCAAGCTATGTACAACGCCATTTTATCAATAGGGTTCAAAGGTCTTTTTATGTATTTATTACGTATAAATAAATGGTTTTTTATGTTGGCTTTTTTCAGCTTTATGACAAGCGCCAATATGACCATTTATCCGATGGCAGTCGGACTTGATACTCAAGGTGAAGGCAGCGTACGTTTATTATCCAAGACTAATGATGTTCAGTTTGTTAAGACAAAAACGCTAAAAATAACCAACCCAGGCACACCTGAAGAAAAAGAAGTTGATGTTAATTCTTATTCTGGCAACGAACTGGTTGTCATGCCGCCTAAATTTGCCATCCCTGGTGGGAGCAGCAAACTTGTTCGTTTTGTTGCGATGAATGTTCCAGAAAAAGAGGAAATATATCGGGTCATGTTTCAGGCGGTCCCTTCTCTTGATGACGATCATGTATCTGAAAACGGTAAGGCTATAGATACCGAAGTCAGTGTAAATTTAGTTTGGGGGATATTGGTTTCAATCCCGCCATTACACCCCCGCATTGATGTGGCTTTAAGCCCTGATCATCATTTTTTGCATAATAATGGTACTCAGAGAATAAAAATAATAAATATTGGTTTGTGTAAGCACGGGGGGAAAGACAAGGAATGCGTCTGGAAAGAAGATAATCACAATCTGTTTCCGGACAAGGAATACAATTTGCCTGATACAGCAGGTTATGAAAAATTAGTGATCAAATATAAAGATTGGATCAGGAAAACAAATAATGAAAGATTGGAGTTCAGTCTGAAGTGAACCCCTGAAGTAATCATTGAAGCACAGAAATGTGATCATGATATATATGGTAATTAAGTCTAACCCAAGGAAAGAAAAACGTGAAAAAATCAATGGTAAAACCACTGGTAATTGCAGCTTTGTTAGTTTCATTTACTGGCACGACTTCTGCTGTTCAGAAAGACATTACTGTAACCGCGAATGTTGATGCTTCTATTGATATGACATTATCTGATGGCAGTGCATTACCAAAGTCTGTTGAAATGCAATATATTCCAGGGAATGGTCTCTCTCCTGTTTCAATGATGACTAAAATCTGGTCCAACGCAACCACTTCTGATGCTGGTGATGTTCATTTGCAATTGATTACAGACCCTCAGCTAATTAATAATACCGGTCCAGAAGCAAATCCAATTCCACTGAATGTCAGTTGGGGCGGGGACGCACTCAGCGTTGCTACCCCTATCGATTTAACAACTGCAGTTCTGTTCCCTAATGGTGCCGACGCAGCAAATACCGGTTCTGTAGCAAAAGAATTGCAAATCTCTCAGGCGACTAAAGGTACTGTTGAAACAGGTATGTATAAGGGTGTTGTAAGTATTTATCTCTTCCAGGATGCAACTACTATTTAATTCATAAACCTTAAGGCCTCAATCAGATGAGTCTGTTGAGGCCTTCATTTCATACTTGCTGAATAAACCATTAAGTTAAAATACAATACTGTTTTGCTTTCTAATAACTTTAATCTCAAATGGGCTCATAGTTGGATGAGCATTTTTATATTTATTTACTATAAAAAATGCAGTGATCTCACCTCATGAAAAAAAACTTAATAATTTTATTCGCATTTTTCACATTTCCTGTGGATGCATCCACTCTGAAGATCCCTGCAGGATTCGAAATTCTATCTCAGGGAATGCAGGAACGCGTCGATGTGATCGTTGCAGGAAAACACATCGGTTCTTATGATGCAATTGTGAGTCTGGATGGTATCAAATTTATTAACCCAGAAAGCGTACTTACTGCTTTACAACTTTCCGTAAAACCGGACGACAAAGATTATAAAGTTATACGTCAGTTGCTGAATAATACCTTTCCACGCAATGATATTCTCGCCTGTACAAATGCGCAGCAAAGCAAAGGCTGTGGATTTATAGCAAGCAAAAGCATTGATGTAATATATGACAGCAGTGAAGGGAGCGTGACCTTATTTATACGAAAAGAGTGGCTTGCGGATGCAGAAAGAAATGATTTGTATATAAAACCCACTACCAATAATGTCGTCAATGCCTTCATACATCAACAAGATATGAATGTAATTGTGCAGGATGATTACAGCAACTTTTTTATTCAGGGTGCGGGCGCACTGGGTATCAGCGATAACAGTTACATTGGGGGTGACTGGTCATTTTCTGCAGCTCAGAATGAAGATGAGAGCAATAACGAGGCTGATTTAAATGACCTTTATTATCGGTACGACATCAGCCAACGTTATTACTCTCAGCTTGGTCGTATGGATAACCGGATGTTATTTAATAGCCAGGGCGGAAGTTTTAATTTTTCCTTCTTACCCTTGGGTGCCATTGATGGTGTCAGGATCGGCACGACGCTCAGCTACCTGAACCGCGAAGTTGCCAGTCAGGGGACGCCATTGAATGTTTTATTAACCCGAAACTCACGGGTAGATGCGTACCGCAACGATCAGTTGCTAGGTACATTTTATCTTTCTCCCGGTAACCAGAGCATTGATACCTCATTATTTCCCTCTGGCAGTTATAGCGTGCAACTTCGCATATATGAGAGTAATCAGCTGGTCCGCACTGAAAATTCTCCTTTCAGTAAAACAGGTTCGCTGGATGATGGCAGCATCCACTGGTTTGCACAGGGAGGTAAAATTACGGATTCAGACACAAACGAAAATACGGCATTTCAGGCGGGCCTGCGGGTCCCCTTCACGCCTGCGCTATCTTTTACTGTTGGTAGTGCGGCCGTCCAGAGCAATACTTATGCAGAGACAGGTTTTGATTATTCCCCAGATTTAGGTCTGGCTGGCACGCCAAATTTTAACGGCAGGGTATTTCGTAGTTCTGATGGCAACAAAGGTGACAGCGAACAGCTTAGCTGGTCAGTTGGTGACTGGCCATCACTCAGCGTCTATCGCTATTCTTCTTCAGGTGATGATTGTTCAGACTCAGGCCAAAATGACAATAATGATTATACGAGTCAGAGCTGTTATGAAAGCATTAACACAACGCTCACCAGCAATGTTCTGTCCTGGAACCTGATGTTCGGGTATATCCAGACGCAAAACCATGCCAGCGACGACATGTCCTGGCAACGGGATAAATCTTTTGAGGATAATATCCTTGAGCAAACCACCGAAGAATCTACGTCCAGAACCCTTCAGTTCAGTGCATCCCGGGCGTTTACTCAGGCCGACTGGGTTTACAACGGTACCTTTGGATTATTTCGTCGTGATGATGATGGCTACGATGGCATTGATAACGGTGTTTATCTTTCTCTCACACTAAGTCAGGCACCACGGCAAGACAACTTAGGGAAAAGTCAGTCAACACGCTTAAGTACAGATTATCGCGACAGTCAGGATCAGTCCTCGCAATTGTCATACAACGTCTCACATTCGTGGTACCGCGACCAAAATCAGCATAAAGAACTGACTCTGGAAGCTGGAGGGATTAATACTGACACTCTTGATACTGGCTTAAGTGGCCGAATGGAAGGGCAGTACGGCAATGTAAGTGCTGTTCTATCAGACAGTTATGATAATGAATATAACAAACACACCTCCGCCTTTAGTGGTTCATGGAGCTCAAGCTTTGCTGCGAGTACTAAGGGAGTCCACTGGGGAAGCGCCGGAATCAGTGAACCTGCGTCAGCAGTGCTGGTTAATATTGATGACCTGAGTGATGAAGACGACGGAATCGCCATTGATGCACAAGTATCAGGTAACCGTACGGCTCATATATCCCGAGGCGGATCCGCATTATTTCCGACAACAGGATTTGAACCGACGACAGTTGCTGTTAGCGATAGCAGCGCCCCCCTGAATACGGACAGCTCAACCAATATTCTCAACGGGGCAGGTGAGCGGAATATTATGTTATTACCTGGAAAAATGCGCTTACGTAGCGTTGTTGTTGAACACCGCTACGGTTATATAGGTCAGCTTATTTTACCTCAGTCAGCCAGCAATAATATTATTATCGGGCTGAACAGCAAAATGTTAATGCTCAGCGATGATGGTGGCTTTACTGCAGAAATGGCGACCAAAGCCCCGGCACTGTATCTCTTATCCGGTGACGTTATTTACCAGTGCCCTTTGCAAATAAAGAAGCAAAGGGGGACCGTGCGCTATGTCGGAGAGTCTTCGTGTCAGTTGATCAAACGTGACAGCTTACCTGCAGAAGTGAATGAACAATTACTGGTGAAGCTAAAATCCCGGCGCGATATTGAAACGGCATCAAATAAAGAAGGTGATGAATAATGAACCGTGTAATTACAGCCTTATTTTTGTGGTCAGTGGCTTTTATATTACATGCAGCCATCAGGCCTCCCGCGCCGAGTACAGTGAGTATAGAACGTACTTTTGATCGAATGTCACCGCCTTCCGGAAATATTTCCATATGGTCAAATGAATCTGGTGGATATGATTCTGACGATCCGGGTAAGTGGGGAAAAAATGGCTGGATATGCGGGAGCAGTTCCGATCCAAAATATGGAGAATGTCAGGATTCACAACTCTGGGGTCACTCGGGAGAAACGACCATTCCTCTACTGTTCATTGAAAAACGCAGTGGAATGCGCATTACTCTCAATCTATCGGGCTATCGTGTAGTTAAGTATCACATCGATGGGGGTTCTTGTTACGATGAAGGGAAGTTGGAAATTTACTCAGGGGTGGACTCAACCTGCCAGGGATATGGCGGCGCAAAATCGTCAGAAGCAACATTAACGGTGTATATCCCTGCAGCAGAACTGTCAAAACTGCCTGTGGGTGGTTTGTGGCAGGCTGATTTACATCTCAAATTAATGCAATGGCAAAACCAGTTTCTGGCAGATTTTAATGCGCATATTAATTTAAATGTGACTGACCCCAGCCATATTGATATTTATTTCCCCGCATTCAGCAGTGCGACGCCGTTAGTCGAACTCGATTTACGACCGCATGGTGCCCCCGATGAAAGCCCTTTTGCCCAGGATAGCACAACGTTAGATATGTGCCTGTACGATGGTTACAACGCCAACAGTACACGTTATGAGGTACGGCTAAAAGACGAAGGCGATCTTCCCCCCGGACGTGCTGCGTCAGATTTTTCAATTTTCAGAGACGGGGGAGAAAGAGGCCCGGAAAGGGACCGTATCGATTACCATGTCTTGCTACGAGACCCGGAAACCAGAGGTATGCGTAAGGTAAATAATAATGAAACTATCGTCTGGACGCAGATAAATCAAAATCTGATCAGACCCGTCAGATTGCCGTCCATCACTTATCCGGTTTTGTGTGTCCCAACGCCACTGGTTTTCAGTGTCGATAAGTTTTATATAAAAGATAAAAACGCGGGTCATTATCGTGGGGTGCTTACTGTTATTTTCACGCCAACAACACCTACCGTGGATTGATAGAGAGAGAAGGATTAAACCGGGAAGGTTATTTGTGCGCATAGCGCGAAAAAGGAAAGAGTGTACGGTTAAGTTGCGGGGGCAACCCGGCGTTATCTGCCCCCGTTTTTTTGCGATTTGAAAATTACAGGTGGAAGTTATCGTACAGATGACGTTCTATAGCGATCAATTTATTACGGTCATAGTGTCCGAAAAATAAAGGGCCACCAATCGCATTGATCGCGACGCCACTTGCGGTGATCGCCGCCGATGTAAAATCACCTGCTTTTATCGCCCCTACCGTATCACGTGCAAATACCCGTGCTTCTGAAAGTGAAGCCGATGTTTCGTAAAGGCGTCCATTTGTCACCGCAGTAATATTGCGTGAGATACTCTGATATGCCTGTTCCGAAATACCGACATTGGCCTCGCGCAGCATTCTGTTAACGCAATACACCGCTTGCGCATAAATCGAGAATTTCGTGGTTCTGATTATTTGTTGCTCAAGTTGCCCTCTGCGAAAGAGTCCCTGACCATTATCACCGTATGGCATTATCATTCCTTTTGACTTTCAGTTAAAAACAAACCTCTCCGCGCGGCTGAAAATATCCTTACAGCCGCGACGAATAATAATAGAAAGCGATTTATTCCGACCCATTAAAATCAAAAAAAAGTGATATCACGCAAGGATAAAACGAAAGGGTAACTCTCAGTAAGATAATGACATTCACGCTGTGAATGTCATTAATTTTATAAAGAAGCTTAATTAATAATCCCCGCTTTCAGACAGTGCTTCAGTTCTGAAATAAGGTCTCCAGAACTGAGATGAGATGCTGACGCGCATCGCCCGACAACGACTGAAGCGGTAACGGTAAACAAGGCGCAGAAACAATACCGAGAATTTCCGCTGCCGCGGCGACAACCCGCAGGCTACCATGCTGGCGGAATAATGCCCAAAGCGGTTCCAGACGTGCCGACAGCGCCAGCGCAGTCTGGGCATCGCCATTTTGCGCCGCGCGGGTGATCGCCAGCGGAATTTCAGGGAACAATCCGGCAATCACCGAATACCAGACATCGCCGCCTTGCGTCAGCACCGTTGCCGCCGCCAGATCACCCGCTGCCCCCAGTGTCACATGGGAAGGCACAAGCAGACGGAGTTCATCCAGCCGATTGCGGGTAGTAACCGGATCAGCAGACAAACCGGGGATTTTGATACTGGCAACATGGGGCAATTGCGCGATACGCACATAAAGCTCGTCGGTGAAATCGAAATTCGTCGTCCCCGGATTATCATAAACACACAGTGGCACCGAAAGATGGCGGGTGACCGTTTCGTACAGCGTAAATACTTCATCACTGGTGAGTTTCTGATACGACACCGGCGCCAGTAATACCGCGCTGACGCCCGCCCGCTGGGCATCTTCTGCCAGATGCAGCACATCAGAGGTGCGCACTGACCCGATACTGACCATCACAGGAATACCCCCGGCGTGTTCCACCGCCAGCCGCGCAACACGGTCACGCTCACTGTGCTTCAGATAGGCATAACTGCCCGTCGAGCCGAGCGCACCGATGGAATCCACACCGGCGGCAACCAGGCGTTCCATCAGCCTGACAAAGGATTTCTCATCAATACCTTTTTCAGTCAGCGGTGTAAGAGGAAAAGCACTTAATCCTGTGAACATTGAGTTCTCCCAAAGAGGTTAATTATCAAGACCTGTCATAGAGCAGCGATTCATTTTTTGCCTGAAACGGATGCACCCGCATCCGGTTGGAGCCGCAGCATATCCAGCCAGCCGATCAGCGTCAGCACGGCAATGACCACAAAGGAAATTTTAAAACTCATGCCCGGAATATCGCTCCAGTGCAGGAGGTCAGTCAGCTGCTCACCCAGACGTGTGCCCAGCGCGCCGACGGTGATCCCAAGCCCGACAGACAGTTGCAGCACCGTGCTGAACAACGTGTTGGCATCAGCCATTTGTTTCGCAGGCACGTCGGAAAACGCCAGCGTACTGATGCCGGTGAACTGCATCGAACGGCTCAGGCCGCCGAGAAACAACAATAACATCACCAGCCAGTCAGGCGTACCCGGCGTCAGGAACGCGCAGAAGAGCAGGGAGAAAACACTCAGCAAACCATTCACTATCAGCACCGGACGGAAGCCGAAACGGCGGATCAGCGGCGTGGTCGCCGGTTTCATCGCCAGATTACCGGCAAATACCGCCAGCACCAGCAAACCGGCATGAAAGGGATCCATGCCAAACCCGACCTGCAACATCAGCGGCAACAGGAACGGCACGGCGCTGATTGTCACGCGAAACAGCGAACCGCCTCCCATGCAGATACGAAACGTCGGAATGACTATCGTCCCGAGGTGCACCATCGGCGCGGGGGCGCGATAAAGATGCCGGATAGCCAGAACCGAAAGCGCCGCACCTGCCGCCAGCAACAGTATGGCAACAGTCCATAAAATGTGGTCCTGACTGATCAGCTCCAGGCCAGTCACCAGCGAAAGCATCGCCAGCCCGGTGAGAACAAAGCCCGGTTTGTCGAAATGCTTCGGCTCAGCGGAAGGTGCCTGCGGGAACAGACGCCACGCCAGCATCATCGCGATAATCCCGAGCGGCACATTGATATAGAAAATCCAGTGCCACGAGGCATAATGCGTGATAAATCCGCCGAGCGGCGGCCCGAGGATCGGTGCCACCAGCGCAGGCCAGGTCAGGGTAGCGATAGCTTTAATAAGCTGCGGTTTCGGCGTCGTTTTCAGCACCGTAAGACGCCCGACCGGCACCATCAGCGCGCCGCCGATCCCCTGAATAATACGCAAAATGATGAATTCACGGACGCCGGACGCCATCGCACAAAACAGCGAGGCCAGCGTAAAGACGGCGAGGGCAAAGGTGAAGACGTTGCGGGCCCCAAAACGTTCCGCCGCCCAGCCGCTGGCAGGGATCAGTACTGCCAGCGTGAGCATATAGGCGCTCATTCCGGCGTTAAGATCAACAGCAGACACCCCGAAAGAAATCGCCATTTGCGGCAATGCGGTGGCAATCACCGTACCGTCAATAAACTCCATGAAGAAAGCAGCGGCAACCAATAAAGCAATAACGGAGATCCCGGAATTAACGGCGGACTCTTCCTGCGGATGTTCTGACGCATCCGGTTTACTGTGGCTCATTGTGTTCTGTCCCGGAAAAAAACCACTCGCTGCAAGGCACAGCAAAAGATAGATGATAAGTATTAAACCTATCACACACCTTCAGCCGGGTTATAGATCAACTGAGGATCAAAAAGAGCGATTTTTACACTTAGCTGACCGCGGTGAAAAACTCCCCCTGTAACTGACAGGCGAAATCACTGACATCTTCCTGCAGACACAACGTGACATCGGCTGAAAAACCTCGTCGGGTGAGTTCACGTGCGGAGCCGCAATCAGCAAGTTTTTCCAGCGTGAGGTTTTGATAAACCGCCTTTGCCGCGCGGGCTTCTGCTGACAACTGGCGATTTTGTAAACGTGAAATTAATCCCCCTGCAGCGACCAGATCTTCAAGCGCCGGACGAAGACTGTTGTCCGGCCATTTTTCACCGGCGGGGATCACCAGAATGCGCTGATACTTTTTGCATGCACACGCCGTCGCAGTGAGATTGCGCAGGCAGGCGGTGAAAATCGCCGCATTGTGTATTTTGGCTTTAAACGTCAGCGCCGATCCGTTCGGCGAGGGTAATACCAGCCGCGTTCCGGTAGCCATCTCCTGAAGTGAGCAGGGCGAAAGGGTAAAACCCGGCCCCTGAAAACGCCGGTCAAACTGCGCACACTGTGCATTTCGCTCAACAGCATATTGCTGCGCGCTGGCGTCCTTCCATGGATAGGGGAATATCACACCACCGCGTTCATTCGCTACACTCACGCAGGTGGAAAACGACATGACATCAATAATCACAATGCAGTCGACCTCTGCCGCCAGATGATCCACCGCCTGCGCGCCCCATTCCAGACGCACGTCAAAATCAGCTTGTGAGAAATCAGTCATTACAGGCCTTCATCAGAATAACAAAGCAAGAAAAAGAGGGTTTTTCGGGCGAAACATTCACTACACTGATTAACACGTTTTAGTTGTTCGCCTGCATCAATAAAACAAGACATCAGACAATATTCAATAGGGGATGTGAATGAAAAGTGGGGATTATTGCCGACTGCTACTGCTGGCGGCGATCTGGGGCGGCAGTTTTCTGTTTATGCGCGTGGCGGCCCCGGCGTTCGGCGCCATCAACACGGCGTTTCTGCGGGTACTGTTCGGGTTTGTCGGGCTGGTAGTGATCCTGGCGGTAATGAGAACGCCGCGTGATTATCAGCATAAATTTGGCCGCTCGCTGCTGCTCGGGGTGATCAACTCCGGTCTGCCTTTTCTGATGTATTGTCTGGCAGCACGTTGGTTACCCGCAGGGTATTCCGCCATTCTCAACGCCACCACGCCGCTGATGGGTGTCGTGCTCGGCGGTTTATTCTTTCATGAAACCGTAACGCTGAAAAAAGCGCTCGGTGTACTCACCGGCCTGTTCGGCATTACCTTGCTGACCACCACCGGCAGCGCGGAATCGGTGCCGCAATTACTGGCGGGCGTCATCGCCTGCCTGGTGGCGACCGGCTGTTATGCGGTAGCCGGTTTCCTGACACGCCGCTGGATCACCGAACGCGGCGGGCTGGATCCCAAACTGGTGGCGACCGGTAGCCAGCTCGGCGCAACACTATTCCTGTTGCCTTTTTTCCTCTATACCTCAGCAACCGAAGCGCCGGTCAGCTGGGCACAGCCACTGGTCTGGCTCTGTGTGCTGGCGGTCGGGTTTATCTGTACGGCATGGGCGTACATTCTGTATTTCCGCCTGATAGCCGATATCGGCCCGCTGCGCAGCATGACGGTGACGTTTCTGATCCCGCCGTTCGGTATTCTGTGGGGTTATCTGCTGCTTAATGAAAAGCTATCGGAAGGTTTTTTCGCGGGCGGCATTCTGATTTGTGTGGCGGTGTGGCTGGTCCTCAGCCCCGGAAAGTCAGTGACGGGAAAAACAAAAACGCCCGCGCCTGAAACCCGATAAGTTCCGGCGCGGGCAGGGGATCAACCGAGGTATTCGATAATGGATAATCCGCCGTTATAGTCGGTGCTATAGATAATCCCCTGCGTATCGACAAACACGTCGCAGGACTGAATCACCTGGGGCCTGCCAGGCCGTTTATCCATCATGGTGGCGGGGGCTGCGGGCACCAGCGCACCGGTTTCTTTCGGCTGATACGGATTGCTGATGTCGTACGCGCGTACACCCGCATTCTGGTAGGTCGCGAAAATCAGCGTTGAACTGATAAAGCTGCCCGGCCGGTTTTCATGCAGATTATGCGGTCCGAAATGCGCGCCTTTGCTGATGTAATCCCGTTCCCCGGGCTGCGGGAAGGTCGAAATACTCACCGGATTCGACGGCTCGCGCACGTCAAACAGCCAGATCAGCTTTTCGCCATCTTCCTGATTATCCAGCACCGCTTCGTCGAGTACGACCAGCAAATCCCGGTCCGGCAACGGCAGCGCAGTATGCGTGCCGCCGCCAAATGGCGGGCTCCAGTTGCGATGTGAAATCAGCTGCGGCGCGCTGCGGTCTTTGATATCCAGCAACGTCAGGCCACCGTCGCGCCAGCTGGCGTAGGCCGTATCTCCGCTGATAATGGCATGGTGCAGCGCATAACGTTTACCTTCCGGCCAGTCCGGCTTTTCACCACCGGCGGTATGCATGCCCGGCAACCACCAGCGTCCGGCGACCTGCGGATGGCGCGGGTCAGCCAGATCGATAGTCAGGAAAATATAATCGCTGTAGCCATCAATCAGGGCTGAAACATACGCCCAGCGCCCGCCGACATACCAGATGCGATGCACGCCGATGCCTTCCAGCCCCAGGAAGCTGATTTCTTTAGGCTGATCGGGCACCGAAATATCAAAGATACGTACCCCGGCGCTCCAGCCGCGCTGCTGCGTCCCCTGAACCGTCTCGCTGACGGAACGGGTGTAATAAACCTTTTCATCGGCAAAGCGGACATCCGCGAACAAATCGCGGGCATTGATCACCAGCAGCAAATCGTCATGCGCCTGCAAATGCACATTCCAGGTGCCCGGCGGCGCCGGGATAAAACCGGCAGGGCGCGGATTTTTCGGGTCCCGCACATCCACAATGGAGAAACCCTGCGAGACCATGTGACCGATATACGCGTAGCCCCGGTGGACCATTACCTGTACGCCGTCAGGTTTTCCACCCTGATCGCTGTGGCCGATCAGCCGCATATTACGACTGTATTCCGGCGTCGGGAGAGTTTGCATTGTCATCGTCCGGCCTTATTTTTTGTGCTGCGCTTCAAGGGTGGCGAACCACGGCGCGATGAAGTCATCAGATTTGCCCCAGCCTGGGATCACTTTCGCCAGCGATGCCACGTTTACGGCATCAGGGTTGCTTGTCAGCAATGCCTGCGGGATAGCCGCCGCTTTGAATTCATAAGTCGCAGGCGTTTTCTCACCGGCAATTTTGCTGGCGACCAGACGCAGGTTTATCGCGCCGATCAGTTTCGGATCCACCGCCACGCTCAGTTTCCACGGGCTGTTGGCCGCGCGCATCAGGCCAATATCCTGATTGGAAATATCGATGCTGTAGAGTTTGATTTCAGTGCGGCCATTCTCCTGTAAGGCTTTATATGCCCCCTGACTAAAGGCATCCCAGGTTCCCCAGATCGCATCGATTTTCCCTTTCGGGTATTTCGCCAGCAGCGCGCCGATTTTATTGGCGGTATCGCCCTGAACATCCGACGACACAGCACCGACAGATTCCAGCTCATGAATGCCAGGGTGGGCGGCTAATACTTTTTTATAGGCATCCTGACGACGTTCCATTGGCGGGAAACCGGCCACCCACAGTTTGACGATATTGGCTTTGCCGTTGAAATCTTTCACCAGTTGCCCGACAGAAAGATCGGTGAGCGAGGCATCATCCTGTTGGGTGACGGTCACACCGGGAATATTACCGTTCACGGCGGTATCAAACACGGATACCGCGATGCCGCTGGCCGTAATGCGTTTCAGCAAATCGGTGGAATACGGGTCGCGCCCCTGTGACAAAATAATGCCGTCATATTTCTGGCTGATGGCCTGATTCACAAAGTCCTGGAATTTTGCGTCGTCGCCGTTACTGAGGAAAGTGCTGACCTGAAAGCCCAGTTTGCGGCCTTCCTGAATAACACCGGACAAAAACTGCGTAGTGTTATCGTCAGACCCTAAATTGCGGATCACGGCAATGCGTACCGGCCCCTGGTGGTCGGCGATAGCTTTCGGTACCGGCGCGGTACCGGCTGCGAAAGACGGTAAAACGGAGAACAGACTTAACGCCAGTAACGAGGCGGAGAACAGTTTCATGGTTATTACCCTGTGTGGTTAATCATCATTTAAACGGGAGGACAATTCATGACAGCCCTTGTTCAGGCTCTTATAGTGAGTTAATGAATTGATTGCCCGAGTTTTGATGAGCCGTGAATGAATGGCAACGAACGAAAAGGCATAAGTTAATGCCAAAGATTATTAGCCATCCGGATGTCCGGGCGTAGGATGTTAACAGCTTCTAAATTAAGGATTTCCCCATGAGTGATACTGACATCCGCGTGGTTACCGGCCCCGCCAACTACTTTTCGTTCCCCGGTGCCATAGACCGGCTGACGCAGTTTTATTCGCCGGAACAGCTGGACAAAGCGTTGTGGATTTACGGTGAGCGCGCCTTAACCGCCGCTCAGGATTTTCTGCCGGAAGCGTTTACCGCCTCACAGGCGAAGCGCGTGTTGTTTGCGGCGCATTGCAGCGAAACCGAAGTACAGCGCATTGCGGATATCGGCGGCCCTGACCGTCAGGTGGTGATCGGCATCGGCGGCGGTGCGGTGCTCGATACCGCCAAAGTGGTGGCGCGCCGTCTCGGCTTGCCGGTGGTGGCGATCCCGACCATTGCCGCCACCTGCGCGGCCTGGACACCGCTGTCTGTGTGGTATAACGACGAAGGGCAGGCACTGCGTTACGAAATCTTCAACGACGCTAACCATCTGGTGCTGGTCGAGCCGCGCATAATTTTGCATGCGCCGAAGGAATATCTGCTGGCCGGGATCGGCGATACGCTGGCGAAATGGTACGAAGCCGTGGTGCTCAGCCCGCAGCCGGAGAAACTGCCGTTAACGGTACAGTTGGGTCTGAATACTGCGCTGACTCTTCGCGACGTATTGCTTAATGAAAGCGAAGCGGCATTACAGGCGCAGGACGATAACCGGCTGACACAGCCGTTTCTCAATGTGCTCGACGCCATTATCGCGGGCGGTGGATTAGTGGGTGGACTGGGTGACCGGTATACGCGCATTGCAGCGGCGCATTCGGTGCATAACGGCCTGACCGCGCTGCCACAAACAGACGCTTTCCTGCACGGCACCAAAGTCGCTTACGGCATTCTGGTGCAAAGCGCGCTGCTCAATCAACCGGAAGTGGTGCAGCAGTTAACCGCGCTGTACAAAGTGCTGGATCTGCCGGTCAGTCTGGCGCAATTGCAGGTGGATATTCATGATGAGAAACAGCTTTCCCGCCTGATTGAACGCACGCTCCAGCCCGGAGAATCTATTCATCTGCTGCCGGGAAACCCCAACGCCGAACAACTGCGTCTGGCGTTTGAGTTTGTTGAGAATAAATAAGACTTTTGAGGTTTTTACTTTCGCTGTTCAAGAAACCCGGCCTGCAGCCGGGTTTAATTCGTTTACCTGTCCTTAATCACTTTCATCAGTTGTTCAAAATAATCCGCGAGAGCCATTGATTTGATATATTCGAAGTCAATCAGCCAGCCGCGCCGCTATCTTAAAGAGTAAGCCATTCATATCCCCCGTAGCACCCGCATCAGCTTTTTAAAAAGCGCTTCAATAACAGCGATAGAGCACACAGCGATAATTGATGTTGCAGTCACCGCAAAGATCAGAAAAGTAAGTTCTTCCATATCCCAACGGTCACCCGAATCAACCCCTAAAGTAGAATGATAAAACTCCACAACCGGATCAGTTATCAGATAAAGGTAATGTGTGAATGACTCGTTTAAAGGTGTTAAAAACAGGGTAATTGCAACAAACAGTATCAACCGCCAAACAATTTTTAACGTGCTAAAAATGTATACATGGCGCATTGATATCTCCAAAAACTTCAACTTCCCCATAAGCTTTTTTGCCTAGAACAGGAATTATCATTGTATGAGCCCGAAGAAGTCGATCCCGTAAAACCTTAAAATCAGCATGATTGTAAAAGGTAATACATCCATCAGAAACGCCCGTCCCGTCGGATCTGAGAGGATGAAGCCGAAAATTCCCGCGTTCCCTGGCGCCTATATTTGTCCAATCATCGATAAGAGAATCCTGTCTATAAAGCGCAAACCATGAATCGTAATCGTTACCCGTTTTCCACTCCTTTCTCATTTGTACAATCCACGAATTCAAACCGCCGGCAGGGCGATCAACAATCCAGTACTTTCCTGGCGGAATGGCACCATTTTTTAAATCTGAACATCCCTGCCTGTTGAGCAGTGAACCAAGTCCTGAAAATACAGGGAAGATCCCCACACCAGCACAATAAAGTTTTGCAATTTTTCCGCCCTCATAAAGACGATTAAAATCCACTCTGCATGAAATCATCCCTGTCTCCGTTTATGCGTAAATGCTGGAGTTCCACTGATCGGTAAAACTGATATGTCCGTCGAGGTACAACCATGTGATTTTCTGATACCCAAGGCCAATGGATTCCGTGGGCATACTGGCCTGTCCGTCAGCGTGTTTGAAATTGTGCATATGAGGATTGATGTTAAGTATGCGCACCCCTTCCATTGTCATATTCAAAAACTCTTCCTCCATACCAGCCGCATTAATGCGATACCATTTAATCACCGCCTTTTGCAGCTTTTCGCTGGTGGCGACGGCACGGTAGAGGTAGGGAGTAGATTTATCGAACTCTTTTACCAGTCCCATGGTTTGATGAACACGGGTAGATGTCAGCCGACCGGTATTACCATCGAAGGGTACGGAAAGACCATGCGTGAAGCTTTGGATCTCGATCGCGCCTTCACGGCTTAAAACCTCAGAACCGCCATAAAGTAGTGCGCCATTGGCATCGTATAGCCAGAGATATGCGGGGCTAGCCATAATGAAACTCCTTTTTAAAATGAGGAATGACGTTATGCCTGTGAAGGGGAGTTAACAATTAGTGACCGTTGCAAAAAAGCAATTTTCAGAAATTTAGTATCAATGAGAGATGTGGCATTACAGACTCCCCAACTTTTACGAAGACCAGGTCGGGGAGGCCAGCAATATTTACGGATGCTGTTTAGCAAATTCTTCTTTGGCTTTTTGCAGTTGTTGCTGGAAAGCAGGGTTAGTGTGCAGGGTAGCCACTACGGCGGAACCGACGATGCGCGCGGCATCGACATCACTTTGCCAGTGGTAGCCGCAAATCACCCGGCTCTGGCCTAAATCGAAACCGCGTTGCAGGATTTGGTCCTGGCGCTGCGGGTTAATTTCGGTGAGCACCAGCGCGGTGGCCCAGCCAATTGAGGTGTGACCGGAGGGATACGAACCGTTTTTCGACAGCTTATCCTGCTCGGTGGTGTTACAGGTCGGCACACCGTAGAAGGCAAACGGACGAATGCGCATATACTTTTCTTTGGCGGAGCGTGTCGCCAGATCACCCGCATCTTCAATCATATTGGTCAGCAGTTTATGCAGTTCCGGGCTGTCTTTGGCGGTGATTGGCGAACCGAAGGCACCCGAGAAGGCGTTCGCCACGCCACCGGCACTCAGGTTGGCATCTTCTGCCGCCAGTTTTCCACGTTCAGTGGAACGCAATAAACGCCCCTGTTCATACATGGCCTGATCGTTCAGAAAAGCGATACTGCCTACCGCTGGCGGTGGAGGAAGCAGCGCCAGGCTGTTAATCGCCTGATCGTTTTTCAGGTAGTAAAGATCGGGTTTGGTGGTCGCATCGTTACCGGTCAGGGCAAACGCGTTGACAGAAAAAAGGCTGGCGAGGCAAAAAGTAGTAATAATTTTCATCAAAGTTTCCTTACAACTGCTGAATGATCATCACGAATTCATTTTCGTAACATTTCCCAACATTTCTAAGTTAACCAAATTCTGCGTAATTACGTTCGTATGATGTACTAAAACGAGAAACTCATCACGCATATCAATAGATATCAGACAGTGAGACGCTTTCAGTCAGCCAGAATAAACGGCAGCTAAACAGCCTGCACTTATTCAGATAACCTCGCTTCTCTTTAAAACAACGTTGTAAAGAGGTTTAAAAATCAGGTGATACCGTGATTATTTCTGGCAGCGGAAACAGATCATGGAACATATCCCTCTCAATGAAACCGAGTCCCTCAGCGAAGCATATCCCGTTGAACAAACCACAAAAAAAACCAGCGGATTCAGCCTGTTTGTCGATCTTCTGAGCGGAGCGTGCGTACCGGACAATCTGTGGCGCGACCGGATGTTCCGGGTCAAATATGCCGTTCGCACCTTACTGCATCCGCTCGATACCCTGAAAGTGCTGAATAAGATGGCGGCGGAAACCCTCTGGCAGGAAGCTTTCCAGGTGCAGACCAAACTACCGAGTAAAATTCACAAGCCGTATCTGTATCTCGGTCTGCATTCAGCCGGACGAGCTGACGCACTGGTTGATCACTACGCCTTCGTCAAAAGCCTGGAAAACGCCCGCCTGCGCAATACCTTTCTGAGCGCGACCGGCAATACCATCACCCGGTTCACCGGCAAAGACGGTGAAGCCTTCCGGGTGGAGCTCGGTTCCATCGGCAAATCTGAGCGCGAAGGCGAAGCCAACATGTTCCTTTATATGGAGGACACGCTGCTTGCGGCACTGACGTTTAGCATTGTGCAGCGCCCGGAAGGGAGGACACTGATTATCGGCGGATTCCAGGGCGCGCACCGTTCAACGGCACATGAAGTGATTAAACAGGCGACTAAATCCTGTTACGGCTTGTTCCCGAAACGTCTGCTGCTGGAAAGCCTGCAACGTGTCGCTGCCGGAACCGGCGTGCAGCGCATTCTTGCCGTCAGCGATACCGGTCACGTATTCCGCAGCCTGCGTTACCGTCACCGCAAGAAGAACGTGTTTGTCGCCAGTTATAACGAATTCTGGGATTCCATCAGTGCCACGCCCGCATCTTCAGCCTTATATCACGTTCCACTGGAACTGCCGCGCAAACCGATGGAAGAGATTGCCAGCAAGAAACGTTCTGAATACCGCAAGCGTTATACCTTGCTTGATGAATTGCATGAGAGCACAGCGTCTTTACTGAACGCCTGACCTCAGACCGACCCGTAAATCACCCGCTGCATCAAGGGCCAGGGAACGGCCTTTTGTTCAGTACTCCCCGACGCTTATGCCTGACCCTCAACGAAAATTCTGTTGCGTAAGCCGAATTTCAGCAACGGTTAAGTGCCGGTTTCGTAAAGTAATAGTCAGATAATCATTCAATTTAAAACTAATATGCTTCGAAGCATCTCGCCAATTGTGTGTTTTTGATGGCGAGGAATGTTACACGTATCGCAAAATCTTATCGCCAGCCGTCCCCTGCTGTTTTAAATGTGATGTTATTCACATCTATTCATTCATCCCACCTATATAAAACGTCATCTCTATAAAAACGAAACATCGGTTCATTTTATAAAAAATCTCTCTGGGCGGATAATGTATGAACGCAGAAAAACCTATTTTATTTAAACATCAGCTAGCATATGGCGGCGGAAATCTGTTGGGCAGCGGCGCACTGGCGATCGCCGGGATCTGGCTGCTGTACTTCTATACGACCTTTTGCGGCCTGACGCTGTTACAGGCGTCGGCGATCTTCTCCGTCGCCAGCATCATCGACGCCATCAGTAACCCGCTGATGGGCTATCTCTCGGATAACTTTGGTAAAACGCGACTCGGTAAACGTTTTGGTCGCCGCCGCTTCTTCATTTTGCTGGGCGTGCCGCTGATGATGTTCTACCCGCTGCTGTGGGTTGAAGGCTTCGGATTCTGGTATTACCTGTCTACTTACGTCATGTTCGAGCTGATTTATACCTCGGTCATGGTGCCGTATGAAACGCTTGCAACGGAAATGACCACCGATTTCTCCGCCCGTTCAAAACTGACCGGCTATAAGGCGATTTTCGGTAAAGTGGCTAACTTCCTCGCCGCGTTCATTCCCGGCCAGTTCATTCTGATCTACGGCAAAGACTCCGCGCAGCCGTTCTTCTTCACCGCACTGACCTATGGCGTGATCCTGTTTATCGCCATCGGCATGCTGTATCTCTCTTCCTGGGAACGCCCGGTAGAAGAGACCACGCCGGTCGATGAGAAGAAAATGACGCTTGGCAAAACCATGCTGACGCTGGTGCGCGACATGAAATCGACATTCCACCTGCGCGTGTTCCGTAAGCATCTGGGCATGTATCTGTGTGGGTTCGGAGCAGAATGGCTGTTTGCTTCCGTCTTCACCTATTTCATCATTTTCGTGCTGCAATATGACCCGACGATGGTTGCCGGTCTGAGCAGTCTGAACTCACTGCTGCAACTGTTCTCTACGGCGATCTTTATCGGTATCTGCGTCAAACACGGGTTCAGCAAGCCGTACATTCTGGCGCTGGGCATCGTGATTTTCTCGGTCATTTGCTACAGCCTGCTGCACGTCCTGCATCTGCCGCAGCAATACGCCACTGCGGCCATGCTGACTATCACAGTTATCTTCGGTATCGGTACCGGCGGTGTGTATTACATCCCGTGGACGGTTTACACCTTCCTGGCGGATATCGATGAAGCCTTTACCGGTCGTCGCCGCGAGGGGATTTACGCCGGTGCGATGACCTTCTCCGGCAAACTGATGCGCTCGGTGATTGTTTTCGTGATGGGTGCCATTCTGAGCTTCTACGGCTTCCAGTCCAAATCTCACACCCAGCCTGAAAGTGCGGTGATGGCGATTGCGCTGGTGTTCTGCATCGGTGTTATTGCACTGGCGCTGATGGCTATCGTATTCAGTAATCAGATGAAACTGAACCGCAAAACCCACCTTGTGGTGCTGGGCGAAGTGGCACGTATCAAAGCGGGCGGCCAGATAAGCGAGGTACAACCGGAAGTGCGTGCGGTGATGGAAGAACTGATTGGTTACCCGTATGAACAATGCTGGGGCAACAGTGTCGTTTGTCGCAAAATTTTCGATACCCCTGCGGTTGTGGTTACCGAGCCGAAACCGATGGTGAGCACCACGCAGCAACCCTGACACCTGATTTCTCTGTGTATTTTCCATTTTCCGACTGGCCGGGGCACCGGCCAGCGACCCCTCACGTTTTTAGGATAAGAACGATTATGTGGGCATCAAAATTTGTGATTACCGCGCTCACCCTCGGGATAAGCGCACAATGCCTGGCGGTTACCTTGCCTGATAGCGGCAAACTGGTCTGGCACAGCATGACTTTTGGCCAGTCAACCGACGTCAATTTCGCCACCAACGTTCTGCCTGAGAAAATCGGCATGAACGAAACCTTGCTGGCAGGGGGCAAAGCTGTTCCGGCGACAGGCACCGTGCTCAGTACCCCGTTCACACTTGAAAGCCGTGGCGGCAAAATCGGTAACAGCCACGACGGCTTAACCTTTTTTTATACCCGCTTACCGGCAGACGTGAATTTCCAGCTTGAAGCAGAGATCACGCTCAATCAGTTCGGGCCAGAAAATGGCGCGAAACCGGCCGGGCAGGAAGGGGCCGGATTACTGGTACGCGATATTCTGGGCAATCCGCGTGAGCCGGTGACTAAACCGGGCATTGAGGAGTTACCGGCCGCATCAAATATGGTAATGAACAGCATCATGGCCATCGGTGATAAACCGCCGGTACTGGCGCTGATTGCCCGGCAGGGCGTACAGCAACCCTGGGGAAATACCGGCATCGGCATAGTGCGTGAAAGCTATCATCCGCTGAGTACGCCGGCGCGTTTTTCGCTGCGACTGACCCGCACGGACACGGGTTTTACCGTCGCCTATGCGCCACAGGGCAGCGATCAGTGGGTAAGCAAATCCGTGCAGCATGCGGACAGCGTGACCCAACTGGACAAAACCGGGTATTACGTCGGTTTCTTCGCCTCGCGCAATGCCAAAATGACGGTTGAACACGCCAGGCTGACACTCAGCGAAGCGCATGTTCAGCCCTCCGCACCTTATGTGACACCGTCACTTAATGCGCGCATTGAGGTGATGTCATCGCCGGTCATTGCCCGCCGCGACAGCGTGTTCCAGTTACGGACTAACGGCGACGGAAAGGTGCAGATTGATCAGAATGGCAAACCGCTGTTGTCGCAAATAACGGTACGCGGCGGTGAAGTGGTCGCGGTTCCGTTTCATGCGGAACAACCGGTGACGGCGCTGAAAATAACCTACACACCGGCGGACGGTAAACCGGTAATGCAGGAATTCCAGGTGAATATGGCACTGGTCAGCAATCCTGACCACTTGTATGTTTCTCCGGCTGGCGCGGCAGGTAATGACGGCTCGGCTGAACACCCGCTGGATTTTGACAGTGCGGTTAATCTTTTAGCGCCGGGCGGTACGCTGTGGCTGGCAGAGGGCGATTACCCGGCAAGCCTGATCCCGGCAACCGCCAGCGGTACCGGCAAGAACCGGAAAACACTGCGTGCGCAGGGCGACAACGTGGTGTTTAACGGCCTGACACTCAATGCCAGCTACTGGAATATTCAGGGGATTACCGTCACACAAAAAAGTTTTCATGTTGCAGGAAGCTATAACCATATCGACCGCGTTAAGGCGCATCACGCCGACGATACCGGGATCTGGGTGGCGTCGCCGGACGGCATCGGGCGGGCATTATGGGCCAGCCACAATCTCATCAGCAATTCTGAATCCTGGGGGAATCAGGATCCGGGGCGCAAAAACGCCGACGGATTTGCCGTCAAAATGCGCGTGGGTGAGGGTAACCGGCTGGTGAACTGTTATTCCCACGACAACATTGACGACGGTTTTGACCTGTTCAACAAAATCGAAGACGGCCCGAACGGCAGTGTCACCCTTGAGAACAGCCTGTCGGTAAACAATGGCAGCAACGGTTTCAAACTGGGCGGCGAAGGATTACCGGTCGGCCATGTGGTGCGCCACAACGTCGCGGTCGGCAACGGCATGGACGGCTTTACCGACAACTTCAACCCGGGCGCGCTGGTTATCGAAGACAACCGCGCTGTCGATAACAAACGCTTCAACTTCCTGTTCCGCCCATCGCCTTACACCACGGCCGACAAGCAGGGCACGTTCAGGGACAACATTTCGCTGCGCACCACGGCAGGGAAGTATGACGATGCCGTCACCGGCAATGTGGATAACAGTAATTATTTTTACACTGACCACAAAACGGTGAATAACAGGCATCAGGAAATTAAACCGGGAGATTATATTTCTCTGCGATTACCGGATCCGATAACCCGTCTTTCTGACGGTGGATTTAATTACGCTGACTTTTTGAAAAACAAATAAAGCAGCGTCATTAACAGTAAGCCTTTAACTTAAAATTATACTACTCAATATCTCTGGGATTGATAAAAATGAAAAATAGCAGACTGATGATCTGCGGTTTACTGCTGGCCAGCGCCAGCAGTCAGGCCGTCACAATTGACCTTCGCCACGAATGGCTCGATGACAGTAAGCAACATAAAGACAGGGCGCTGGTCTCGCACCGCTTTGCCAACGGGTTCGGTTTCTCGCTGGAGGCCAAATGGAAATCCGGTGGTGATAATGAGAATAAACCCTTTAATAATCTGGTAGATAATGGTACAGAAAGCACCATCAGCTATCAGGTTAAAGTGACGCCAGAAGTGTTCGTCCAGCCGGGATTCACGCTGGAGTCCAGTTCTGACAGCAGTATCTATAAACCCTTTTTAACGGCGGGATATACTTTTGACAGCGGCATTTATTTCAACGCCCGTTATCGTTATGAATATACCCGTTATACCAAAGAAAATACCGAAGACCGTAAAACCAATCGCGGCGAAATATGGCTGGGTTATAAAATGGCTGACTGGCGGTTTGAATATAACTACATTTATAAACACAGCGATCAGATCCTGTATGACAACGACAAATGGGATTATGAGCAGAATTTAAAGGTCGCGTATAATATTAATAAACAATGGACACCTTATGCCGAGATTGGTGATGTTTCTGTCAGGAAAACCACCGACGAAAGGCAAACCCGTTTACGTTTAGGGATCCAATATAATTTCTGATGTTATCACATTACGGTGTGACGTCTGTCAGCCGGTCAGCGAATGCTGTCCGGCTATTTTCCTGCGGGAATGACCACCTGCCAGGGTCTGGATTATTCTGATAATCGCTGCAAGGCTCTCATTCAGGGTTATATTTACCTATTGATAATTCATTCAAGAGGTTTTCAACGCAATGATGCGTTGAGTTGTAACTGATTAAAAGGAGAGTCATTTTGACCGCAGAAATTCAGGAAAATACGACTGAGACACCGCTTCTCCCTGTATTGGATAGTCGCCAATACGCCTTCTTTTTCGATGTCGATGGCACACTTGCTGAAATCCGATCTGAACCCGATGCCGTCACGATCCCCGCTGAAGTTCGTGATCACCTGCAAACGCTGTTTGCGGCCTCTTCCGGTGCGCTGGCGCTGGTTTCGGGACGTCCGGTGGAACAGCTCGATCAGCTGGTCAGTCCGCTGGAACTCCCTGCGGCAGGCGTACACGGGGCAGAAATGCGCGACGGCAGCGGCACCCTGCACCGCGTAACCTTACCCGCTAATGTGGCACAAGAAGTGCAACAGACCCTTGAAGCAGGCATGGCCGCGTTGCCAGGAACTTTGCTCGAAACCAAAGGCATGGCTTTTGCCCTGCATTATCGTCAGGCGATGCTGCATCAGCAGCAGGTATTAGCGCTGGCGGAATCCGTGGTAGCAAAATTCCCTGAGCTGGTACTTCAGCCCGGTAAATGCGTTCTTGAGATCAAACCCCGTGGAAAAGACAAAGGCGCAGCGATTTATACATTTATGCAACAGACGCCATTTTCCGGACGCATTCCGGTATTCGTCGGGGATGACCTGACCGATGAAAAGGGGTTTGAAGTGGTTAACGCCATGCAGGGGATCTCGGTGAAAGTCGGCGAAGGTTCAAGTCTCGCGCAGTATCGCGTCAAAACCGTTCGCGACGTTTACCGTTGGATTGAGGCGTTACAACGTCACACATTAACATTTAAGAAGGAGTCCGAATTATGAGTCGCCTGGTTGTTGTTTCTAACCGAATTGCCATTCCTGACGGTTCCAAATCCGCTGGCGGACTGGCCGTGGGCATTCTGGATGCGCTGAAAAATACTTCAGGCCTCTGGTTTGGCTGGAATGGTGAGATAAGTGAAATATCGGGCGAAGAAGAGGATGACCTGAATCTGACTGAAGATGATGGCATTACTTACGCTTCGGTTCCGCTCAATCAAAATGATTACGATCTGTATTACTGTCAGTTTTCCAATGCCGTACTTTGGCCAGCCCTTCATTATCGTATCGATCTGGTGGATTTCCAGCGCGAAGCCTGGGACGGCTACTGCCGGGTCAATGATATGCTGGCGAAAAGATTGCAGCCGCTCATCAAAGCAGACGATATCTTGTGGATCCACGATTATCATTTACTGCCGTTTGCCGCTGCGCTGCGCAAACTCGGCGTCAAAAACCGCATTGGTTTCTTCCTGCATATTCCGTTCCCGACCCCGGAAATCTTCAATGCGGTGCCGACCCACGATGAATTACTCGAGATGATGTGTGAGTATGATTTGCTGGGCTTCCAGACCGAAGGTGACCGCCTGGCGTTTCTGGATAATCTTAAGGCGCTGACCGATATTAAAGATTGCGACGCGCATCAGCATCAGGCGTTTGGCAAAACCTTTGCCACCGGCGTATACCCGATCAGCATTGCGCCGGAAAGCATCCGGGAAATGGCCGAAGGCCCGCTGCCACCGAAAATGGCGGCGATGGAACGGGAAATTCGTGAATCGAAGAACATCATTTCCTGCGAACGTCTCGATTACACCAAAGGACTGCCGGAACGTTTTCTGGCGTTTGAGGCATTACTGGAAAAATTCCCGCAGCATCGCGGTAAAGTGCGTTATTCGCAAATCGCCCCGACATCACGCGGCGACGTGCAGGCCTATCAGGAACTCCGTCATCAGTTGGAAACCGAAGTGGGCCGCATCAACGGTAAATACGGTGGCATCAACCAGACGCCGCTGTTTTACCTCAACCAGCATTTCCAGCGCAGCCTGCTGATGAAATTATTCCGTCTGACGGATGTCGGGCTGGTCACGCCACTGCGTGATGGCATGAATCTGGTGGCGAAAGAGTATGTTGCCGCGCAGGATCCGCAAGATCCCGGCGTTCTTGTTTTGTCACAATTTGCCGGTGCGGCGAATGAACTTACGTCGGCGCTGATCGTCAACCCTTATGACCGTGATGACGTGGCGGCGGCGCTGGATAAAGCACTGACCATGCCGCTGGAAGAGCGGCTTGAGCGTTATAATGACATGATGGCGGTGTTGCGCAAAAATGACATTGCGAACTGGGGCGAAACCTATTTGCGCGATTTATACGCCGTTTCGCCACACGGTGAAAAACACCGCGCCGTCGTGTAAATTTTTATAAGCAAGAGGCTTGCAGCATATGCAAAATGCAAAATACCAGACGAACCAAAACGCAATGTTTGACAGCGAAAACGCTGATAGCGAAGAGACTCGTCTGACCGAGCTCGAGCCGATTGAACTGATCCTTGACCGGATGATGGATGCGGAACCGGAACCAGAGATGATCGAAGGTTTGCCGCCTTCGGATGCCTTAACGCCCGCTGACCGTTATCTGGAATTGTTTACCAGTGTGCAATCTTCAGGGCTTTTCGAGGACAGCAAAACCTTCCCCGACTGCCCGCCGAAGATGGATCCGCTGGACATTCTGTTGCGTTATCGCCGGATAAAAAAACATCCGGGCTTTGACCTGAAACGGTTTGTGGACGCGCATTTCTGGCTGCCTGAACACCGCGATGACGAATACGTGTCCGACCCCGGCGATTCGCTGAAAGAACACATCGATAAACTGTGGCCGGTGCTGACGCGCCAGCCGGAAGACCATGTGCCATGGTCATCACTGATGCCTTTGCCCCAGGCCTATGTGGTGCCGGGCGGGCGTTTCAGCGAGACCTATTACTGGGATTCTTACTTTTCGATGTTAGGGCTGGCGGAAAGTGGCCGTAATGATCTGTTGCGCACCATGGCAGATAATTTCGCCTGGATCATCGAGATGTACGGTCATATTCCGAACGGCAACCGCACGTATTACCTGAGCCGGTCGCAACCCCCGGTATTTGCGCTGATGGTCGAACTGTTTGAAGAAGACGGTGTACGCGGGGCGAGGCGCTATCTCGACCATCTGAAAATGGAATATGAGTTCTGGATGGATGGGGCAGAGTCTCTCGCGCCGAATCAGGCTTACCGTCATGCGGTTTGCCTGCCGGACGGCACGCTGCTTAACCGTTACTGGGATGACAGGGACACGCCGCGCGATGAGTCGTGGCGCGAAGATGTGGAAACCGCCAGGCAGTCCGGGCGGCCAGCCAACGAGGTTTATCGTGATTTACGCGCGGGGGCGGAATCCGGCTGGGATTATTCGTCGCGCTGGTTGCGTGACGGTCATCGTCTCGCCAGTATCCGTACCACGCAATTTATTCCGGTGGATCTGAACGCGTTTCTCCACAAGCTGGAAAGTGCCATCGCCAATATTTCCGGGCTTAAGGGAGATAAAATCACCGAAACGTTATTCCGCCGCAAAGCCGAAACGCGCCGCGAGGCCATCAACCGTTATCTGTGGGATGACAACGAAGGCTGTTTCCGCGATTACGACTGGCACCGTCAGCAAATGGCACTGTTTTCCGCCGCCAGCGTGGTGCCGCTGTATGTCGGGCTGGCCAGCCATTATCAGGCTGAACGCCTGTCGGAGGTCGTGCGCGCACGCTTGCTTACGCCGGGCGGCATCATGGCGACGGAATATGAAACCGGTGAACAGTGGGATAAACCTAACGGCTGGGCACCGCTGCAATGGATGGCGATTCAGGGCTTTAAGCAATACGGCAATGATGTGCTGGGCGATGAAATTGCCCGTAACTGGCTGAAAACGGTGAATCAGTATTATCAGCAACACCATAAACTGATCGAAAAATACCACATATCCGGTGGCACCCCGCGCGAAGGGGGCGGCGGGGAATATCCGCTGCAGGATGGCTTCGGCTGGACCAATGGCGTCGTGCGGCGACTTATTGGCTTATACGGTGAGAATTACGACTGATCACCGCATTCTCCCTGTGCCACCAGCCAGCGTTCAAACGCCTGGTGGAGCAGGGTTTTCTGCACGCCTGCTGGCGTCAGGGCATGGTAATGGCAGGGCGCGACAGTAATCTGCGGAAACAACAGCACCAGATTCCCGCGACGGATTTCTGCCGACAGCGTTCTGACCGGCCCCAGCCCGACGCCGATCCCTTCCAGCATGGCATGCAATGAAACGTGAAAATGGTCATAACGGCGCAAACCGCTGACCGGCGTTTTCTCCAGCCCTGCCGCCGCCAGCCACATATTCCAATGCCCTGGCCGGGTAAGGGTTTCAATGCGCGGACATTTCAGCACGTCCTCCGGTGTCTTCAGTTGAAAACGTCCGAGCAGCGCCGGCGAAGCCATCAGGCAATGGGTATCGGCCAGAAAAGGGATCGCGGAATATTCCGTGGCACCGGTTTCACGACGGATCAGCAAATCGTAATGCCCCACAATGTGTAACTGCTCGGTATTGGCCGTAGAGATTTGCAGATTAGCCTCAGGAAATTGCGTATAAAAATCATCAAGGCGGGGCAGCAGCCATTTCAGGCTCATGGTGGTGGGCACGCTGACGTTGAATACATTATTACGCCCGCCATTACCGTAACGCAGGGCGATATCCGACAGCGTATCAAACGCGCTGCCCAGCTCGCGCGCCAGCTTCAGCGCATAAGGTGTCGGTACCCGCCGCTGGCCTTCCTTACTGAATAAATTCACTCCAAACCATTTCTCCACCACCTGAATATGGCGGCTGACCGCGCCGTGCGTGATGCATAACTCCTGCGCTGCGGCGGTAAAACTGCCCGCATGACAGGCGACAAGAAAGGCGCGGAGGGCCGTTATCGGGGGAAGGGCATGCATGGTTGTTCCTTTTTAATCACGATTATGTGACTTTTTATCACGGGTTACGCCATTTTCTAAACGCTATCATCGCCCGCATTCTCTTTCAGAAAAGGATAGGTAACGTGATGTATGTGGTGATTGGCCTGACGGGCATACTGGCCGGAGTTATCAGCGGCATTGTCGGCACCGGGAGTTCCATCATGTTATTGCCGGCGCTGACGTATACTTTCGGCCCGAAAACCGCCATTCCGGTGATGGCGATTTCGGCCATTGTCGGCAACATCTCCCGCGTGATCCTCTGGCGCAAAGACATCAACATTCGGGCGTTCTTGCTGTATGCCGTGCCTGGCATTCCCGCAGCGATTCTCGGTGCCAATACCTTATGGGAGATGCCTGCCAGACTGTCGAATATATGTATCGGTACGTTCTTCTTTCTGCTCATCCCTTTACGACATTATGCCCGTTGCAGGGCTTTTACCCTCAGCAGTATGCAACTGGCACTGGCGGGCGCGCTGACAGGGTTTCTGACCGGTGTGGTATTTTCAACCGGCCCGCTGACCATCCCGGTTTTCGCCGGCTTCGGGCTGGTGAAAGGCGCGTTGCTTTCCACCGAAGCCGCTGCATCGTTCGCGATTTATTTCGCCAAAGCCTCAACGTTCAGCGCGATTGGTGCGATGCCGTGGCCGGTATTGTTTAGCGGCTTGCTGGTGGGTAGTACGCTGGCGGCAGGGATGCTTATTGGCAAAAAATTTGTTATTAAGATGTCAGAGACATACTTTAACCGCCTGATCGACATCCTGTTATTTCTGGCGGGGATCTCATTATTCTGGAATTCAGCAAAAGGAGATTAACGCATGAGTACCCACCCGATCCGCCAGGTTATCGAAGCCTGTGACAAGGCCATATCAGTCAGAGATTTTGACGCACTGATGGCGCATTATGCCGAAGATGCTGCGCTGGTGATTAAACCGGGCATGATTGCCCGAGGCAAAACCGATATCCGTAAAGCCTTTGTCGCAATCTCAGATTATTTTCAGGATCAGCTGGTGGTAGAACAGGGTGAAATGCAGGTGATTGAAGGAGCGGACGATGCGCTGGTGATCATGGAAACGGTGCTGCATTTCCCCGACGGACAGGGCGGCAAGGTGACCACGACCCGCCGCGCCACCTATGTTTTCCGCCATGAACCGGACGGTCGCTGGCTGTGTACCATCGATAATTCTTACGGCACATCGCTGCTGGATAAAGAATAAGACTCCGGCAGATCAGGGCAGCGTGATGAGTTTTACATCGGTTTGAACGCCCGGCATCATCTGCTCAAGCCCGTGAATTAACATATCTCCGGCGTCGTGCAATGCCTGCAACGGCATGGCTGGCAGGCTTTCGAGAATGAACCACATATTTTGCGCGTCGCTGTCGAGGCGGGTTCTGATGCCCTGACGCCAGTTCCAGCGCCGGCAGGTTACGCCTGCGTCATCTCGCCAGATCACTTCACCGGCGTCAGGTGACTCCATCACCGGTTCTCCTGCTTTGAGTGTGTCAAACGGCTCGCTGCCTGTGGCGAAGGTCAGCAGCGGGTGTCCAATGTAGGCTGAAATATTTTCCCCGCCGACCGGAATGGCGTATTGAATACTCACCGCATTATAGAGATCCACTACCGGATCGATGGCAGGCATGGTGCCGTCTTTGAGTACGCGTTTTCTGAGAGCATCTGCAGAGCAGGGAGTGCGTTTAGGTTTTGCGCCAAAGGCTTTAAACACTTCACCCCAGGCGCTCAGATGTTCATCTGTCCAGGAAAAATCATTCTCAAGCACAAAACGACAGGCATTTTGCAAAGTTTCCTGCGCGAGCGCAGGATTGATTATCGGCGCTGCCTGCGCCGATATACTTAATACGCGAAAGCCAGGGGCGATACGGGCAAGCGTCGGATCGAGTGACGGGTTAACGACGATCATGGAACAGTCCTGTAGTAAAGGTCAGGCATTGACTATGCCATCCGTCAGCCCGAAACGGAATTATCCTTTTTTCATACCCGGTAATTCCTCAGAAAAACGTGCCGTAATCGCATCCGTTCATGACCCTGATATTCCGTCAGAATATGATATAAATCTGGCCTGCGACCTGCCTTCCAGCGTCTGCCCGTACTTTCACCCACGCTATATTGGCCAGGGTATTATGCCGGGCCTTTGATGCGCCGCACTATAAAAAGCAGGCCGGATGATGTATCCTGCACTGATTACTGGTATGCTGTATATAATTACAGTATAAGGAGCGAATCATGGCTGTTGAAACAAAATTTGTTGTCGTCAGAAAAGGTGAAGAGAAAATGACATTTGCCAATAAGAAAGAAGCAGACGCTTACGACAAGATGCTCGACATGGCAGATGCTTTTACTGAATGGCTGTTACAAAGCAATATCGACATGGATGAAACTCTCGCGGAAAACATTGCGCTTCACCTCGCCGAACAGAAAGACACCGTCCAGCATATTTTGCGTACCAGCAAATTGCCGGAAGCAGAGTCAGCGCCGCAACCCGCCGCTGAAACATCAACACAAGCCGCAGACGTCGCAGAAAACGTGGTTATTGAAGAAACGGTTGCTGAAGAGATCGTTGCTGAAAAACCTGCCGCCGCTAAGAAAGTACGTACGGTAAAAGCCGCGTAACTGACAGAACAGCGTGCGTAACTGCACGCTTTCTTTCCCGCCCTTTGCTCCCATGCTCAGTATTTCAGCGGCAAACGGATCACTTCTTTCAGAATACCGTTATCCAGCCTCAGATATCCCCCCAGTTTTAGTTGTGAAAGCACTTTCATGATCGTGCTGCGCGAAAGGTGTGTCTTGAGCTGAATATAGTGGGCAGCGGGAATATTTTCGCGTATTTCCGGCGGTTCGTTCATGAGTTCCATAAGCTGATGGCGCAGAATTTCATAGGATGTTGGTGCCGTCAGCAGGGTGCTTTTGACATAGAGTTTGTTGGTCATCCTGAGAAGATGTTTGGTCAGAGCCTCCCACAGATCCAGGCGTTCAATCAAAGCATGCATTTCTGCCACAGTGGCACGGGCAATTTCTCCCTCATCCTGTGCCTGAATAAACATTTTGGCGTCTGCGGGAACCGCGCCGCCAATCCCGATAATCCCCGGTACAGAAATAACACCGATCAATACCGGTTCGTCGTTATGAAAGGTTTTAAACCAGCCTTTGCGAATGAAATAACAATGAAATTCCCCGTTCTCATACAGATAGAAGCGCGAGCCTGCGGGGACAGTACGGAACTGGAGATAGGGAATGAGCTCTGCCAATAGCTCAGCGGTAGCCCGACTGAGGTCTTTGCCCTTATCACTTTCGGTAACCATCGTCATTGACCTCTTCAGACAGCAACAGCAGGGAATTACCTTAAATTTAGCAGAGTTCCCTGTCCGGTGAATGCGGCCTTAAGAAACCATGTAGTGCATGATCATCTTTCTCCCGCCATGCAAAAGGACACGCAATGGATAAGTCGCAGGCGCTGGTGCGCAATTAAAAGCGTTTCCCATTAACAGCATGACCTTTCACAAGAATGCGGGAACCGATCCCGCATTCTTGTATCCCCGCACGATTTTTACCCTTCCTGATATCGCTTATGCAAGGTGTCCTGACATTGTTGTTGCGTCTTCACTTTCTCGCGGTCGGCTTTGCTGAGCGAAGTCCATGTCTGAATCACCTTATCGGCTTCATCCTCATCAAATTCTGTCTTATTGATCGACGACGGAGACTGTGATTGTGTCGAAACATCTTTGATCTGCTCACGGAAATACGCCGCAGTGCCATCAGGTTTATTGAGCGCGGAACTGCAGAGAATATTGATATAGGTCGCGGGGGTATGTTGCGCAGTAGTGTCTTCGGCGACAGCAGGGCCCGCGATCATCAGGGTAAGTAACAATGCAATACGTCTCATAGCGTCTCCTTATGTTGAACACCTTTTAAGGGTAGAAGAGTACAGAACGCGAAAGCATTTCACGCGGGGCAGAATAGTCTGAAATCAAAAAAGTGCCGCCTGCGTTTTCAGACGGCGCCTTTCTTTCTCAGTCCGTGCGCAGATAAAAAGTACATATATAATTAAGTATCCCTCCAATACTCTTTGCTTATAATTACATCCGTTTGCCGCAAATTTAATTAACTCAACGTTTATTTAAAGGAATAAAAAGTCTATGCGCTTTATAGAGAAAAATCCTCAGGGCAGAAAACCATTAACTCTCAGCCTGGACGAAGAAAAAGAAACGCCCCCAGAATATGAAAGGCATGCGATGAATTTTTCGCTATTCACGGACAATCATGAAAATGTTGCTGCGGGGCGGTGCAGTGTACAGAGTGAATCCGGAAGTAGCGATTATTTATATATCTCGGCGATATATGTTGAAGGAAATACCAACACGCCTACGAAATCTAATCCCAACAGATTTATCGGACTGGGGCAAATTTTGTTATTTTCCGCCATAAGATACGGGCTGGAACTGAATATCGAAAACGCTTCATTATTGCCGGTAGACGATAGCCAGGGATTCTATTTAAAAATGGGTTTTCACCCGAATATCGCCGGCTCAGTGAACAGGATGGATACCACCGGGGTTTCGCTCAGTTCGGGTAGCGGAAAATTAAATGCGCAGTGGGTCAATCGTTTCGCCCATGCTTCCTTCCTGAACCGGCATTTTCGTGGCTCCAACTGGACAGGTAATATTCGTAATATTCACTTAAATCTGCGACAAAAAGTTATGAATAACTGGACTATCATCGCGTGATCAGAGTAATACACCGTGTTTTCTGAAGAAACATTCTGCAGGCAACCAGCTAATAAACACCGTTATTTCAGCTTCCCCAGCGGCTTTTCAGGTAACGGACCGCGTCCTGCGTCTGCGGCTGGTTGAGGTAGTTTTCGCGGAATAAAATCGTACCGTTAATTTGTGACACGGATTCATTCATATCGAGCTGTTTTTTCAGCTCCGGCACGCCGCCGCTTACCGTCCAGTCCGGTTCATTTTTTGACGGTTCGCCCACTTTATACAACGCCACACCAATGTAGAGGCGCGTATGTGTGGGCTTGACCACATTTGCCCACCAGTTTGCCAGTACGTCATAACGCGCTGCCTTGCGGGAGAATGGCCAGTACAGTTGCGGCGCAATGTAATCGAGCAAACCCTGTTGCACCCACAGGCGGGTATCCGCATAGGCTTCATCATAAGCCGCTGCACCGGAGGTTTGTGAACCCGCCGGATCATGTGACACATTGCGCCAGACACCCGCCGGACTGACGCCAAATTCCACACCCGGTTTCAGCTGTTTTATGGTGCGCGAAACCTGCTCAATCAGTTGCTGGGTATTGTGACGCCGCCAGTCGGCTTTTGAGGCATAACCCTGACCGTATTTGCGGAACGTCAGGCTGTCATCCAGCGCGGAACCCGGTGATTCTGAATAAAAATAGTCATCAAACTGCACACCATCGACCGGATAACGCGCCACCACTTCCGCCACGATGCTGGTTATCCAGTCGCGCGCTTCAGGAATACCGGGGTCAACCACGAAACGATCGCCGGAGGTTCGGATCCAGTCACGGTGCAGCACGAACACGCTGGCCGGATGCAGCGGCAATGTCTGATTCAGTTCTGCCACTGTCGAAGATTTGGTATTCACCGACACGCGGTAAGGGTTAAACCAGGCGTGCACCTTCATGCCGCGTTTGTGCGCTTCATCGAGCATAAACTGCAGCGGATCATAGCCCGGATCCTGACCAATCTTGCCCGTAAGCATATCTGACCACGGCAAAATTTTTGATGGCCAGAATGCTGTGCCGTCAGGTTTCACCTGGAAGAACACCGTATTGATGCCCAGACTTTTAAGCTTGTCCAGTTTGGCCGTCAGTGCCTGTTGCTGCTGGCTGATGCGTAAAGACGTACTGCCGGTATTTACCGAATTAACCGGCGGCCAGTCGAGGCGGGAAACCGTGGCCAGCCAGACGCCGCGCACGGGTTCATGGCTCAGCACCGGTTGACCGGGAAGAGGGTGCTTCGTCACTGGCGGCAGCGGCGTCACCAGTGATTTTGGCGGTGTCGAGGAACAGCTTGCCAGCAACAACGCAAACGCCACAATGGCAGCAGGATATTTAACGGCAGTGATACACGAAAAATGACGGGAAGAAGCGATGATAAACTCCGGTGATGTCTGGTCGTCGCGCGAAAAGAAACATTCTCTTATTATTGAAATTAAAGTCAATCGCTCAGGCAATGGCGAAACCTTCCCCCCGGCGACTCAGTGTCAGGTGAGGCAGGATAAAGGACAGATACTCAGTGAGTGCGGGGTTTATTATCGCATTTAACATAATCATGATTATGCGCACCAAATTCTGTTCCTGGCGGTTCAAGTACGGGTAGCTGAATCATAAAAAATGCTCCTTTCTGAAAACGGTGCTTTAAAAGCCATCATATGTGAATTAACATATGTTTTGTCAATCCATTATCGGGATTCCCTATGCTACAGCCTGTCCAGCTTTTTAAACTGCTTGCTGACGAAACGCGCGCAACGATTGTGATGCTCCTCAGGGAATCAGGAGAGCTTTGCGTCTGCGATATCTGTGCCGCAACAGCGGAATCTCAGCCTAAAATCTCCCGTCACCTTGCACTGTTACGCGAAGCCGGGCTGGTCACAGACCGCCGGGAAGGTAAATGGGTGCATTACCGCCTCTCACCACAAATGCCTGCGTGGTCAGCGACCATCATCGATTCGGCATGGAACTGTGACCGCGAAAACATACGCCACAAACTGAACAATAAGTCACCGGTTTCGTGTTAAACCAATAAACACATTCACTATAACAAATATGAACGGAGTCGCTCATGTGGCTGGCAGGTACTATTTTTTTGCTCACCCTGATTCTGGTTATCTGGCAGCCCCGCGGGCTGGGCATTGGCTGGGGCGCCATGCTGGGCGCAGGTCTGGCATTACTGACAGGCGTCGTTCACCCAAGTGATATTCCTGTTGTCTGGCAAATAGTCTGGAATGCAACGGCCACTTTTATTGCCGTTATCATTATCAGCCTGCTGCTGGATGAATCGGGTTTCTTCGAGTGGGCGGCACTGCATGTTGCACGCTGGGGAAACGGACGCGGGCGTCTGTTATTTACCTGGATTATTTTGCTGGGCGCAATGGTCGCTGCGCTGTTCGCCAATGACGGTGCCGCACTGATTCTGACGCCGATTGTCATGGCGATGCTGCTGGCTCTGGGTTTCAGTCGCGGCGCGACATTAGCCTTTGTCATGGCCGCCGGTTTTATCGCGGATGTTGCCAGCCTGCCGCTGATCGTCTCAAATCTGGTGAATATCGTTTCGGCTGATTTCTTTAATCTGGGATTCACGGAATATGCAGCCGTCATGGGGCCGGTTAATCTGGCGGCCATTGCGACAACACTGGTCATGCTGCACCTGTTTTTCCGCCAAGACATTCCCCCGGTTTACGATATTTCTCTGTTAAAACGGCCTGAAGAGGCGATCCGCGATGCCGGCACCTTCAAAGCTGGCTGGCTGGTTCTGATCCTTCTGCTGGCAGGTTTCTTTGGTCTTGAACCCCTCGGCGTACCGGTCAGCCTGGTTGCCGCCATCGGCGCACTGATTCTTTACGTTATCGCCAGGAAAGGTCACGCCATTAATACCGGTAAAGTGCTGCGCGGAGCACCGTGGCAAATCGTTATCTTCTCGCTGGGTATGTATCTGGTGGTTTATGGTTTACGTAATGCGGGGCTGACGCACACCCTTTCTGCCCTGCTGAATCAGCTGGCAGAGCAGGGTTTATGGGCCTCTACGCTGGGGACCGGGTTCCTCACCGCCTTCCTCTCTTCCATCATGAACAATATGCCGACCGTTCTGATCGGCGCGTTGTCGATTGAGGGCAGCTCAGCCACGGGCGTCATCAGGGAGGCGATGATTTATGCCAACGTGATCGGCAGCGATCTGGGGCCCAAAATCACCCCGATTGGCAGCCTGGCAACACTGTTATGGTTGCATGTGTTGTCACAGAAGAATATGACGATTACCTGGGGATATTACTTCCGTGTGGGCATTGTCATGACCCTTCCGGTGCTGTTTGTCACGCTGGCAGCTTTAGCACTGCGGTTGTCTGTCGTGCTGTAACGGATGTTTAATGCATAACCTCATGCTGAGGTTGAAAAAGAGATCACCCTGATGAGCAACATCACTATTTATCACAACCCGGCCTGTGGCACATCGCGCAATACCCTTGAGCTGATCCGCAACAGCGGCGCTGAGCCTGCAATAATTTTGTATCTTGAAACACCACCGGCGCGTGAGGAACTGGTAACACTGATTGCGGATATGGGCATTACTGTGCGGGCGTTGTTACGCAAAAATGTCGGGCCGTATGAGCAATTAAAACTGGCAGACAATCATTTCAGCGACGATCAGCTGATCGACTTTATGTTGCAGTACCCGATCCTGATCAACCGGCCGGTGGTCGTTACGCCGCTGGGCACCCGTTTATGCCGCCCTTCTGAGGAGGTATTAGCGATCTTGCCTGATGAGCAACGTGGCGCGTTCACCAAGGAAGACGGTGAAGCGGTTATTGATGAAAGCGGCAAACGCATAACGAAAATCTAAAAAATAAGGCCGGTCATCAGACCGGCCTTAAGGATGCTTAGCGGTATTCGAAAAACACCTTACCGGCCATCAGGCATGCGTCACCGGTTTTTGCTCTGTCTTAGACTGGGCGTTTTCCAGCATTCTGCGCACCGGAATGATAAGGACAAACAGCACCGCAGCGCAGATCAGCAACGCAATGGAGCATCGCGCGAAGAGGTCAGGCAACATATCCAGTTGATCGGCTTTTACATGTCCGCCAATCAAACCGGCTGCCAGATTCCCCAGTGCGCTGGCACAGAACCACAGGCCCATCATCTGACCGCGCATTCTTTCCGGTGCCAGCAGCGTCATCGTCGCCAGACCAATCGGGCTCAGGCACAACTCGCCGAGCGTCAGCATCAGAATGCTTCCTACCAGCCATAATGGCGATACGCCTGCCCCGCCGCTGTTCAGCACGTTCTGGGCTGCCATCATCATGATCCCGAAACCTGCCGCTGCACACAAAATGCCGATGATGAACTTGGTGATGCTGCTCGGGCGCACATTTTTACGCGCCAGTAACGGCCATGCCCAGCTAAATACCGGTGCCAGCAGGATGATAAACAGCGCATTGATGGACTGGAACCAGACGGCAGGGATTTCGAAATCGCCGATCATGCGGTTGGTGTAATCGTTAGCAAACAGGTTGAACGAGGTCGGTTTCTGCTCAAATGCAGACCAGAAAAAGGCCGCCGAAACCAGCAGAATAAAGCACACCAGCAGCCGGGCGCGCTCTTTCCGGTTCAGTCCGGCAAACAGGAACAGATAGATAAAATAGAGCGCAACGGACGCCGCAATCACATACACCAGCACGCTGGCGACGGCAACCGGGTTAATGACGATCACGCCCTGCGAGATCAGCGCAACGATGACGGCGACCCCTGCGGCCAGCGCCAGCAGCCAGACACCCACACCATTTTTCTTCGCAACCGGACTGTTCCAGGTTGAATCCAGCCCCACTTCGCTGTCGTAACGTTTCATGGCCGGCACGGCGTACAGGCGGAAGATAATCAGCGCCACCAGCATACCGATGCCCCCGATACCAAAGCCCCAGTGCCAGCCATGCGTTTTTATCAGCCAGCCGGAAATCAGCGGCGCGATAAACGACCCCATGTTGATGCCCATATAAAACAGCGAGAAACCGCCATCGCGACGCGCGTCGCCTTTTTTATACAACGTGCCCACCATAACCGAGATGCACGTTTTGAACAGGCCGGAGCCGAGAACAATAAACATCAGGCCGATGAAGAACAGGCTGTCGCCCATGAAAGCGGAAAGCGCAATGGACAGGTGGCCGAGCGCGATGAGGATCGATCCGTACCAGACCGCCCTCTGCTGTCCGAGCCAGTTATCCGCCAGCCACCCACCCGGCAGCGCCGCCAGATACATACAACCAGCAAATATACCGACGATAGCTGATGCGTTTTCACGCGCAAGCCCCATGCCGCCGTCATAAACCGTCGCTGCCATAAACAGGATCAGTAAAGGACGGATGCCATAAAACGAGAACCGCTCCCACATTTCAGTGAAGAACAATGAGCCGAGCGGATAAGGATGGCCGAAAAAAGTCCGGCTTTCGTTTTTATTAACAGAGGAATGCATAAATTCTCCAGAGAAAGTCTGTCGTAATCGTTGTGAATACCCTTGCCCGGCGGCTGTCGTGCAGCCGCTCTTAAGCATTCAGCGTTTATGATTTAATTGCTGAATACCGGTATTGTCTGGCATTAACCGCAGAAGTTTTAGAGGAAAAGTCGACTAATGTCCACTTTTACAGATTTTATCGCGGCAAAAAACCGGACAGCGCAGGTCACTTTACGCAGTAAAAAAGCCCTCATGATGAAATATGCATCCGGTAAAACATCCCCTTCACGGACTGCCGTGGGCAAAATAGGTGCCGCTATAGGGGATTGGCAGGTAGTCGTGAAAGATCTGTTTCAATGTCTGCTCGGGTTCAATATCCGCAAACACGTCAGGATAAAGGGTTTTGGCCATAAACTCGGTCGCAGCAACATGCCACGGGCTGAGGTAAAAATTTTGCCATATCATCCCGGTGCGGCCGTTATGCAGGGCTTTCAGTTCACGCAAACCATTCTGCCTGGCTGTCAGTTCCTGCAAACTGTGTTGTGCCATTTCCAGTGTAATGGCGGGTCCCAGTTTCAAATCATTCTGATCCTCAGCAGAACCCGCACCCGTGGCGAAATACACTTCTGGTTGCGCCATGATAACCGTTTCTTCATTAAGCCGGCCAAAGACGCCCTGAACCGTTTTGCTGGCGATATTATCCCCTCCGGCAAAATTCAGCAGTTCACCCAGACTGCCTTTCACGGCGGTCACACAACATTCATTGCGACGTCCAAGATGTAACTGAAGCAGCACCGTCGGTTTGTGGCCGGAATAAGCGGCCAGACGATCATGGATAACCTGCATATGCGCATCATAAAAGTGATTAAAGGCCTGAGCCCGTGCAGTCTGGTTAAGTACTTCGCCCAGAATGTTCACACTGCGCGTGGTATTTTTCAGCAGATGCACACGAAGATCGACTTTCACTACCGGAATATGCGCAGCCTTGAGCATAGCGTTAAGACGCAAATCGGCATCGTCATAGCGCGCAAGGCTGGGCAGGATCACCAGATCCGGTTTCAGCGCCAGCACCTTTTCAGGATTCATGTCATTTGTTCCGCCCAACCCCAGCGACGGAATCGCCAGCATCTGCGGAAAACGCTGAGCAAAAATGTTCCAGGTCTGGCTGTCATACTTCTTCAGGTCGAGCGGCCAGCCGACAATCCGTTTCACCGGATCACCGGTTTCAAGAAGAGCCAGGGTATAAAGCATCCGGCTTTCGCCAAGCACGATACGTTGCGGATTATCGGGAATGTCCACATGATTACCGTCGATGTCGGTGACGGTGCGGGCCTGTACGCCGAAGCCCGTCAGTGTCAGCAACAACATAAACAGCATCGTCATCACGGCGCGTATACGCACCGGATGAGCGCCCGGCGTGAACCACAGATCAGAATTCAACACTTGCCTGCACCATAAGATTACGGGTTTCACCTTCGCGTACGCGCAGGTTACCGCCGCTGGACGTGTAATAATGTTTGTTAAACAGATTATTCAGGTTGAGTTTAAGCTGCGTCTTCTCCCCAAACAGACGGTTGTTCCATGCAACAAAGCTGTCAGCCACCGTATAATCAGGCAACGTGAAACTGTTCTCCGGATCTCCCGCACGGGTGCCCACATACCGCGCACCGCCGCCGATACGGAAATCTCCCGGCAGGCCGTTAATCACCAGATTATGACTCAGATAGAGCGCGCCCGAATGACGCGGTGCATTCTGCAGGCGGTTGCCGTTATTCGCAGCGTTTTCACCATCATCTACAATTTCGGCTTTGTCATAGCTGTAACTGGCACTGACTTCCCAGTCAGGCAGAATCTCACCATTTAACTCGAATTCCGCCCCGCTGGAGCGCGCTTTATCAATGGCGCGCGTTTCGCCGTTAATGCTCAGTGACATGTCACGCTCATCAATACGGTACAGCGCCACGCTGGCAAACATGCGTGGGGTCATCTGCCATTTACTGCCCACTTCCCAGGTGGTGCCCTGTTCAGGCTTTCCGACATTGCCGTCATCATCGACATCCGTGGACGGCGTAAAGGATTTGCTGACGCTGCTGTACAGAGAGACATCTGGTGTGACTTTATAAATCAGACCAGCCTGAGGTAAAAACTTATTCCCTTCTGAATCAAGCGTCTGAACGACCGGATCAAAGCCTTTTGACGCACGTTGCTCATAGTGCTGATAACGGCCACCCAGCACCGCAATCCAGTCTGACGTCAGTGAAATACTGTCTTTAGCGTAAACCGACCGGCTGTGGATCCGGTTCAGGTTATTGCCATTAGCCGTATTCTCAGTCGTGCTGTTGGCCACCGGGGAGAGAATGTCATATTGCGGATCAAAATAGTTAAAGCTGCTGTTGGCTTTTCCCTGGTATTGATGTGCACGATACGTCTGGTTCATCTCATAGTCTGTACCCAGCACAAGATCATGATTCATGCCCAGAATGTCCTGCGAACCCAGCAGATCCCAGGAAACGTATTTGGTCTTATGGTTAAAACCGCGGTTGGCATCCGCCCTGCGCGTCACGGCACCGGTGGTGGTGTTCACCGCCGTCACCCTGACCTCGTCATTATTGTAGCGGCGCTGGTTCCAGCCAACCGTCAGCCGGGTGCTCCAGTCATCACTGAACTGCCAGTCATAATGCGCGTTCAGCGTTTTATTATGACCCCAGGCCCGGTTTGACTTGTCATCCAGCCGGTTTTTATAACCGATATCGATCGCCTTACCGTTAATAAAAGCGGTGCCGCGATCGTAAGGAATATCGTAGCGGTAATCAGAATAGCTGATCAGGAAGCTGGCTTTTTCGCCGTACCATTGCAGCGACGGTGAAATTAATGTGTGTTTATCGCTGCCAAAATTACGCCAGTAATCCTGATCCTGTTTTTCCGCAATCATGCGCAAAGCAAAACCATTACCCAGCGGGCCGGTGACATCGACTGTCCCTGCTCCGCCGCCTTCACTGGCGTAACGTCCGCTGACTTTCGTGTGCCAGTCATATTGCGGTTTTTTACTGACCAGGTTGATGACCCCGCCGGGGTTTTGGATCCCATAGAGTAAGGAGGCAGAACCTTTCAGTACTTCAACACGTTCGGTGGTGGCATCAAAGTTGAGGCCCTGACTGCTGCGCACGCCGTCACGATAAATAGAACCATCAGAATTGGAACCAAAACCACGCCGGACAAATCCATCCTCCGTACCTGCGAGCGTATTCCCCTCACTGACACCGCTGACAAAACGCATCGCATCAGAAAGACTTGTGGCCTGATAGTCGTCCAGTTGTTGCCGGGTCACCACACTGACTGACTGTGCCTCGTTAAGGCGCGGGGTGGGTATTTTACTGGCGACAGAACTTGTGCCTGCGCTATACCCCCCATCGTCAGCCCCCTGGCCGGTGATGGTGAGCGTGTCGTTTTCCCCGGCTGAATGCCCTGAAACGGGTGTCAGCATTGCAACACCATAAATCGCAGCAAGAATGGCAGGATGGCTTTTTCTTTTAAAATCAAACAACTTGTTATTATTCATTTCAGTGAACCCGGTGTTGAAAATGACATCTATTCCCATAATGCAATTGATAATCATTCCAACATGCAAGCATGTAGTAGTAAATGATATGTTTCAGAATTTTGCTACATCAAAAAGCGTAATGCCTTATTTACCCGCCACGAAGAAATTGAATTAACTTTTTGTTTTTAAAACATTAATATAAAAAATACTGAATAGCATCAGCATAACCACGCTCATTCACATCAGAATGTGGATATTTTTACCCCCCCGAACCACTACATTGTTAATATGAGAAAACAGCGTGAATGTTCTGTGTTCACCGTTAAACCTTCAAAAATGAAAAGGATGGGAAGAATGACATGGCAACCACTCCGGTAAAAAAACGTATTGATGTGTTCGGTGAACGTTATCGTGCACGGGCGTCCACACTTTCCCCCGGGTTACAGGCCGTAGCGTCTTATATCCAGAACAATCGGGAATCGGTGCTGGAAGCCACCGCAATGGATATTGCAGCCGCGACAGACGTTTCCGATGCCACTGTAGTACGCGCCGTTCAGGCGCTCGGTTTTGCGGGTTTACGCGACATGAAACAAACGCTGGAAGCCTGGTTTGGTACCGCAGTTAACTCAGAAGAGAAGATGATCACCACGGTCAGCGAGCTGGCCAGCGATATCAATTCGGGTATCAGCTTCGTTCTCGACGGACATAAGCGTGCCTGTGATGCGCTGGCGGAGCCCGCAAACCGGCAGGCGATTTCTGAAGCTATCGCGCTGCTGATTAATGCACGCCAGGTGGCGGTGTTTGGCCTGAATGCTTCAGGCATTTTAGCGGACTACAGCACAAGGCTTTTTACCCGAATCGGCATTCCGGCGGTATCACTTAACCGCTCAGGCATTGCACTGGCAGAACAACTGATCAATCTGCAGCGCGGTGATGTCCTGATCATGATGGCGCAGAAGAGCGCACATCGTGAGGGCAGAACGGCAATACAGGAAGCAAAGCGTCTGAGTATCCCCCTCATTTTGCTGACCAACGCCAGTGACTCTTTTTTTGCGAAACAAGCTGACATTGTCATCAATGTTCCACGCGGTGGTGAGAATGGCAGAATGCCGCTCCATGGCACGGTACTGGTCTGTCTGGAAATGCTGATTTTATCCGTTGCCTCGGCCACCGCATCGCGGACGATGAAAACCATGAAGCGCATTCAGGATCTTAACCAGTCGCTGAAATCCGCGAATAAAATCAGAAAATTGCAGGACGGCGTGGCGTAACCGACCACCCGCTGTTTGTCGGTCTGATCGGGTTCAGCATGTGTATGTAAAGCAAAACGCACGCTGGCTACTCAGATATCGAAATTATACAATTTGCCAGGCCCGGCGGGGAAAGTGTCATAGGAGCCGCTGATATACATGCCCTCCCTGAAGATAACCACCTCATTCACGGGCACCGGGTGCTGACACTCGGCACAAACCAGAGAATGCACGATTTCTGCCAGGGGCGTGTTCACTGCGGCGACGAAACGATCTGACCCGCATTGCCCGCAAACAATTGTAATATCCGGCATGTGATGGGCTCTGCACAAAAATGAAAATGATTCCTTCAAATATAGCATAATTGGAATAATCTCATTGCTTATTCTTAAATTATTACCTAACAAAATATTTTCTTCAGGCAAAAAAAAGCCCGCATGCAGAGCGCGGGCAATCATACAAACACGAAGAATAAAAGCAGTGGTTATCTGTAGCGAGGTACAGATGCATTAATCATAGCCCGCTTTATCGCCTGCGCGAGCTGTCATCCGTTGCCATTTAAAAATAAGAATACTCCGTATTTATTCCGCCTTACTGACCCGCCAGATACTGTTACCGGCATCGTCGGCGATGAGTACCCCGCCCTGTTTATCCATCGCCAGTCCGACCGGCAAACCGCGAACCTGTTTCTGATCGTCAGTCAGGAATCCGGTCACCACCGGCTGCGGCAACCCGACCGGTTTACCGTTTTCAAATTTCACCCACATCACCTGATAACCGTTCAGCGGCTTGCGGTTCCAGCTACCGTGTTCACTGACAAACGCACCGCCGCGATATTGCGCCATATTATCGCCGGTATAGAACAGCAACCCGAGCGGGGCAACATGCGAACTGATGGCGTAATCCGGCTTGATGGCTTTTTCGACCAGGTCAGGACGCGGCGGTTTGACCCGCTCATCCACATGCTGCCCGAAATAACTGTAAGGCCAGCCATAGAAACCATGCTCCTGCACGGACGTCATGTAATCAGGCACCAGATCAGAGCCGATTTCGTCACGTTCATTAACCACGGCCCACAGTTTGCCGCTTTCCGGTTCCCATTGCAGGCCGGTCGGATTGCGCAATCCGCTGGCGAAAATCCGGCTGGCACCGGTTGCGGCATCCACTTCCAGAATAGCGGCACGCCGGTCTTCTGCACCGATACCGTTCTCGGTGATGTTGCTGTTGGAACCGACGCCGACATACAACTTACTGCCGTCCGGGCTCGCCAGCAGGGATTTAGTCCAGTGATGGTTGATCGGGCCGCCCGGCAGTTCGGTGACCACTTCACCTGGCGCGGTGATCTGCGTTTCACCTTCCTGATACGGGTATTTAATCAGGCTGTCTGCGCTGGCAACCCATAACCTATTGCCGGTCAGCTGAATACCGAACGGGGCATTCACGCCGGTAATAAATAGATGCTTCTCCCATTTACCGCCGGTATAGCGCAGCAGCGTAATGCTGTTGCCACCCTCGCCGCCTTTACCGGAGGATTTCTGCACCAGGCCCATAATTAACTGTTTCGGCCTGAAGATGGGCTTTTTCGCCGGACCGTTAGATTCCGCCACCAGCACATCGTTATTCGGCAACACATACACCTGACGCGGATGCTTAAGTCCATCAGCGATTTTTTCGATCTTCAGCCCGTCCGCCACTTTCGGCATTTCACCGGTTTTCCACGGTATACCTTCCGGCACTTTCATCGGCGGCATCAGAAAGTTTTGCGCTTTCGGCAGTTCAGGATCCGCGCCGGTTTGTTTGTTGGGATCGATTTGCGAACTGTCATCACAACTGCTCAGTAACGCGGCGAGTGTCAGTGCGAGTAACGCGCGTTGATAATTTTTCATCGTGTTATCTCCTTATACTGTGCGTGCGCGTAACGCGAGCTGGACATTCCCCAGCAACAGCAACACCACCACCAGCGTGGAAAGCATGACCCCCATCGGTACGACAGCATAAGCATCGCGGCTGTGAATAAAGGCATTGAAAATAGCCAGCAGCACCGCCAGCAGATTCAGCCAGAAATGGGTTTTTACCGGCGAACCGGCAGGCGTTTTTCCCCCGGTCCATACCTGCGCCAGATTGATCAGCCGGGGAATAATGGCAATGATCAGCCCGAACACAATCAGCCAACTGGCGGCATCGGTCCACATCGTGATGAAGGTCTTCATATAGAGAATGTCGAAGATCCAGGCGGCGACAAAAAAACCAAGAGGAACGGGATTTAACAGTTCGTACAGCGCCACTGCGACACCCCGGCGCGGTGAAATCGGGTGCGTTTGCATGTTCGTCTCCTTAACTTATCCATGACTGACCGCGTAAAAAAACACGATAACCCTCAGGCGTACCTGTAAAAGATTAGTAAAGATGACGGGTTATGACGAATTCATTAGCAACGTAATTATTTATGACGTGCCGATGTCGGCAAAAAACGCCGGATATCTGCCTGCATGAAAAAAGCCCGTCAATATGACGGGCTTTGGCGTTTCCGACCGGTAATCAGACCGTGCCGGTACCGCCATCAGAACACCAGACCTGCCCTGAGGCATAACTGTTTTCATTTGAGGCCAGCGTCACGTACAGCGGGGCGATTTCCGCTGGCTGTCCCGGACGTTTCAGCGGTGCCTGCTGACCAAAGGATTCGATTTTTTCCTGAGGCTGTCCGCCGGAAATTTGCAACGGCGTCCAGTACGGCCCCGGCGCAACACCGTTCACCCGAATTCCGTCCCCCGCCAGCTGTTTGGCCAGCCCTTTGGTGAAGGCCATGATCGAGGCCTTGGTGGAGGAGTAATCGAGCAAATTATCACTCGGTGAAAACGCCTGAACAGAAGTCGTATTAATGATCGCACCGCCTCGCGGAATGAATTCCAGCGCCGCTTTGGTTATCCAGAACATGGCGTACACGTTAGTTTTGAACGTGGCGTCGAAGGCTTCGGTGGTCAGATCCTTAATCGAATCACAGAACTGCTGACGACCGGCGTTATTGACGAGCAGATCCAGCCCGCCGAGTTTCTCTTCCGCTTCCTTCACCAGTTGCTGACAGAATTTCTCGTCGCGAATATCCCCCGGAATGGCAATCACTTTCCGCCCTTCGGCCCACAGCAGGTCGATCACTTCTTTGGCATCGGCCTCTTCGTCCGGCAGATAATTGATGGCGACCTGTGCACCTTCACGGGCGAAGGCAATCGCCACCGCACGGCCAATACCGGAGTCACCGCCGGTAATCAGCGCCTTACGGCCTTCCAGCCGGGCACTGCCTTTGTAGGTTTTCTCGCCGTGATCGGGTACCGGGTTCATTTTGCTGGCCAGCCCCGGGAATGGCTGTTTCTGATGCTCAAACGGCGGGGTCGGATACGCATCAACATGAGGTTCATTCAGGGATGTCGGGATTGTTTTGTTGTTCATAAACTCTCCTTATTTAAAAAAGAAGGGATCTTAAAAATAGACCATGCTGCGCCGCCTGTGGGCATCATCGGACGGTTCTGAATATCCTGCGTTTGAGTGCCAACCCTATCTGGCCGGTAATGCATACGCCACCAGCGCATCACCGGAGGTTGTGCCCAGCCCGCCGTGTCCGCCGGCGGCAATCACCACAAACTGGCGGCCATCATCGCCGGTATATGTCATCGGCGTCGCCTGCCCGCCCGCCGGAAGTCGCGCTCGCCAGAGTTCGTTACCCGTCGTTTCGTCGAATGCGCGGAAATAGTTGTCTGCCGTTGCGCCGGTGAAAATCAGGCCACTTTGGGTAATGATGTTACCGCCCATCATAAAAATCCCGGTCGGCAATGGCACGTTGGTATGCGTGCCAAAAATGTTCATATCCCGGGTCGTGCCTGCCGGTCTTTCCCAGGCGATTTTTCGGGCGGTCAGATCAACCGCAACCAGTTTTCCCCACGGCGGCGCATTACAGGGTGCCTGCAGAAAACTCAGCCACGGTTTGACGATCGCTGCCCACGGCGTGCCATATTGCGGGCCAACCGAAAACTCTTTGGGTTTTGGATAAGGCTGGTTGCTGCCCCATCCGGCCCATTTGTGCATCAGCCCTTCTTTGATCGCATCGGCTGACTTTTTCAGTTCCATCGTGAACGGGATGTAACTGGTATTGGCAATCAGCACATGGCGGATCGGATCCACCGACGCGCCGTACCAGTCCATCACGCCGTCAAAGGCCGGATAAGCAATGGATTTACCTTCCGCTGGCGGGGTGAACTGCCCCTGATAGCGGGCACTTTTGAACTGGATGCGGCAATACAACTGATCAATCGGTGTCGCGCCCCACGCGTCGGTTTCTTTCAGATCTGGCGGAGAGAGACTGGGCATGCCGACAGAATCCGGCTGCGTTGGCGACAGATGTTCGCCCGGCAAAGAGGGAGAGGTATTCACCGGTTTTTCGTTTACCTGCGCCAGCGGTTTGCCGGTACGCCGGTCGAGCAGGAAAAGCTGTCCCATTTTGGTGGTCTGCACCAGCGCAGGCACGGTTATCCCCTCCGGTGACGGCAAATCCACCAGTGTCGGTCCGATCGGCAAGTCAAAGTCCCAGACATCATGATGCACAGTCTGGAAGTGCCAGCGTTCCTCGCCGGTGTGAATATCCAGCGCGACGAGCGAACTCGAATATTTTTCGTCAAACGGACGGCGTCCGGCACCGTAATAATCCGGCGTCGCATTGCCGAGCGGAATATAAACCAGCCCCAGTTTCGGATCACCGGTATAGGTTCCCCAGCCGTTTGGCGTGCCCCGGGTATACACTTCACCCGGTTTGAGCGGCGCATTTTGCGGATCCCGGCCCATATCCCACGCCCATGCAAGCTGGCCGGTGTTCACATCGAAAGCCCGGACGACGCCGGAAGGTTCACCCGTAGACTGGTTGTCATAAATCCAGCCGCCCAGCACGATGCGGCCATCCATCACCATCGGCTGCGAGGTAATGAAGTGGAAGCCCGGCGGCACGTCGCCCATATGGTCGGTCAGGCTGACAAACCCGTTCTGACCAAAGGATGAACAGGGTTCGCCGGTCTGTGCATTCAGCGCCACCATCCGCGCCTCACTGGTGGTGGCGATGATTTTTTCCGGACACACTTTATCACCGGCTGACTGGCTGTATGCCACGCCGCGACATGCCAGATACTCATTGGCCGAGGTGTCAGATTTAGGATCGAATTTCCATCGCTGCGCGCCGGTGGTGGCGTTTAGCGCAATCACTTCGCGGTGCGGCGTACAGATAAACAGCGAGTTCCCGACTTTGACCGGTGTGACTTCGAAATTAAATTCCCGTCCGTCTTTATCCTCACCCTTTCTCATCACATCCCCGGTGTGAAATTCCCAGGCGGGTTTAAGCTGACTGACATTAGCGGGTGTAATCTGTGTCAGCGGCGAATAACGTTGTCCGGCTTCTGTCCTGCCGTAATAGCGCCAGTCGTTGCTTTCCGGCGACGTGGCCTGTACATCACCCGACTGCGCCGGAACAGGCTGACGATGGACAAAACGTGACCCTGTCACCTGCCAGCCGCTGTAAAAAATACCCACGATCGCTACCACATACACCAGCCCGGCGAACGTACCGGTGCGGTGATTGCCCCGCGTTGCCATCACCTGACGGGTGATCAACGGCAGGCTGCACCAGACGCCTAATAACGCCATCACAAACAAACGCGGCATCAGTTGCCAGCCATCCAGTCCGACTTCCCATACCGACCAGACGCAGCAAAGCAGAAATGTCAGCAGATAAAGCCAGATCCCGCTGGCATGGCGGCGCGCGATAAAAATGCCGCTGAGCAGATATCCGCTGCCAAAAAGCATATACCAGGGTGAGCCGCCGAGGGCCGCCAGCCAGACGCCCAGCACCAGATAAGCCAGCCCGATGACACCCGTGACAAGCCCGGTCATGAACGACCAGCTAAAAAACCGTTCATTGCGCATAGTGATTTCTTTTGCAGGAAAAGGTTATTAAAGGATATGTAGCATTAAACAGTTATGGCGACACCAGGCGAGGATAAAGCAGCAGGAAACCGTTAATCCTTTTATTTTCAAGGGAAAAGTGACAGCGATAATGTGTCTCAAAAGTTTACAGAACCGAGACATTGTTCAGTACAAAATCGGCGTGTTCAGATAAAACGACGCACGGTTTGCATTTCGACACAAAAAAATCTCCCAGCCTGCACTCACTTTCTCGTTATTATCCTGTCCTACAGAAAAAGCACAGGCTTCGGCTTTACTGCTCATACAACGGACTGGCGGCATATCACCGAGGCAGGCATTAAGTTGATGGTTTTAACGGGATAATCTATGCGTCATTCTAAAATTGTTATGTTATCAGCCCTGGTTGTTTCATCGTTGTTACCCCTGGCCAACACGGCGTTTGCCGCGTCAAACTCACACGAGATCAAATCGTTCTACGATGATTCCAAATTGTATTCCATCGGCGATCAGGTCCCTGCGCTGTACCGTACCAAGCCGTATGAGATCGTCGGCTGGCAGGAACGTCACCTGCCGGCACCGGATGCGGGCAGCCACTGGACTTATATCGGCGGCAGCTACGCACTGATCACTGACACCGACGGCAAGATCCTCAAAGCCGAAAACGGCGATATTTACTTCCAGTAATCTGCCATCAGGATGGCAAAGATCGGGCCTGAAGAAATTCAGGCTTTTTTTATTGGGATTCCCGCGCCGGAAATATCACTTTCGAAAGTAATAAAGAGCGGAAATATCAAGTAAATAAACATATCATTATGCGTGAACAGGGTAGGTTCACGCAGTGTTCAACGCCATATTGCCGGACGAACAACGCGAACTTTCAAAAATCATCAATGAGCATTTGGCTCTTTCTCTCCGGGGCTTCCCATGAGCGACTCGCAGCAACGCCATTCCGTGCGCAAGCACCCCATGAAACTCAGCACGTCAGTCAGCCTGATGATAAGCGCCGTGATCGCGTCCGTTTTGCTGGTTGTCCATATGCTCTATTTTGTGCAGGTGAGCGACACTACCCGTGATGGTGTCAAAGATAAGGCCCTGGCCGTCGCCAGAACCATGGCAGATTTGCCCGAAACAAAACGCGCCCTGCTGCTGCCCCCTGACAGTAATATTATTCAGCCCATCGCCAGCGCGGTGCAAAAACGCAATGACCTGCTGTTTATCGTGGTCACCAATATGGATGGCATCCGTTATTCGCATCCGAATCCGGATGTGATCAGTCATCATTTTATCGGTGATGACATTAATCCGGCGCTGCTCGGCAACGAAAATGTCTCCATCAACAAAGGTACGCTCGACAAAGCACTGCGCGTATTTACGCCGGTTTATGACGAACACCACAAACAAATTGGCGTGGTCGCCATCGGAATTTCGCTGGTCAAAGTCACTGAACAAATCAATAAAAGCCGCTGGAGCATTCTGTGGACGGTGCTCTTCGGCCTGATGGTCGGTGCGCTCGGCACTTACTGTCTGGTGAAATTGCTCAAGCGTATTTTGTTCGGACTGGAACCTTATGAAATTTCAACGCTGTTTGAGCAGCGTCAGGCGATGTTGCAGTCGATCAAAGAAGGAGTGATAGCCGTCGACGCTCAGGCGCACGTCACGCTGATCAACCAGACGGCGCGACAGACTTTCCGCGAAACCGCCATCGACGTGATGCCGGACGCGGATTCCCTGCCCCTTATCGCCAACCTTCGCGACGTACTGAATACCGGCGTGCCGCGCCGTGACGAAGAAATCAACTTCAAGGGACGTCTGCTGCTGAGCAACACCGTGCCGGTACGCAACAACGGCGTCATCATTGGTGCGATTTGTACGTTCAGGGATAAAACCGAAGTCAGCCAGTTAATGCAGCGTCTGAGCGGCATGGTAAACTATGCAGATTCGTTGCGTGAACGTTCGCATGAATTCATGAACAAACTGCATGTGATCCTCGGATTACTGCACATGAAAAGTTATGCTCAGCTTGAAGATTACATTCTTAAAACGGCCAATAACTATCAGGCGGAAATCGGTTCACTGCTGCTGAAAATAAAGTCTCCGGTGATTGCCGGTTTCCTGCTCAGCAAGATTAACCGCGCATCGGACACCCGGCATCGGTTAACGCTCAGCGATGACAGCCTGTTGCCGGATAATAATAATGAAGATCAGGTGGCGGCACTGATTACCGTGCTGGGCAATCTGATTGAAAATGCGCTGGATGCGCTTGGCGATCAGCCTGATGGTGAAGTCAGCGTCCTGCTGCATTATCAGAATGGCTCGCTGGCCTGCATCGTCAGTGATGACGGGCCGGGCATTCAGCCGGAAAATATTGACGCAATATTCGAAAAGGGTGTGTCGTCGAAAGGCGATCAGCGGGGCATGGGACTTTTTCTTGCTAAACAGCAAGTAGAAAGCCTCGGCGGTACGATTACGGTAGAATCGGAACCTGATGTTTACACTCAATTTTTTGTACAACTTCCCTGGGATGCCGAGAGGACAAGTTCTTGATCAATGTACTGATAGTTGATGATGATGCCATGGTGGCAGAGCTGAACCGATGTTATGTCGGCCAGATTGACGGCTTCGCGTGCTGCGGCACCGCGTCGACGCTGCAACAGGCGAAAGATCTGGTGTTGAATTCAGAACTGTCTATCGACCTGATTTTACTCGACGTCTATATGCAACAGGATAACGGGCTGGATTTACTGCCTGAACTGCGTAACGCCCGCCGGCCTGTCGACGTCATTGTCATTTCTTCCGCCGCAGATGCAGAAACCATCAAAAAATCGCTTAATTATGGTGTGGTGGATTATCTGATCAAACCGTTCCAGTTTTCCCGTTTCGAGGAAGCACTGACCGGCTGGCAGCAGAAGAAAACGCTGATGGATAATCAGCAGTATTACGAACAGTCTGACGTTGACCGGCTGATCCATGGCAGCAATCCTGCGGCGGCAGACAATAAAAAGCTGCCGAAAGGCTTAACGCTACAGACATTGCGCACATTGTGTCAGTGGATTGACGCCCATCCGACGATAGAATTCTCCACGGATGAACTGGCAACGTCGGTGAATATTTCGCGGGTATCCTGCCGTAAATATCTGATCTGGCTGGCGCAGATGAACATTTTGTTCACCAGCATTCATTACGGCGTCACCGGCCGGCCGGTATATCGTTACCGTCTGCAGGCAGATCATTATTCCTTGCTGAAACAGTACTGTCAGTAATAACAAGCGGTCAGTAAGCAACGATACGGTAACTGTCATCCAGCGGTGTGAAAGTAAACTGCCGCTGTGATGACAAAATAACCTGCCCGTCACGGGTGACGAAAATCGCCTCGATGTGTGGGGTTTTCGCCAGACACGCCAGGCTTTTCTTCACGCCCATCCCGTACAACAACGTCGTCCAGATATCCCCGTCTATAGAATCTTCAGAAATAATGGTCACGCTGAGCAGTTCGTTATCCAATGGATAACCGGTTTTCGGGTCGAGAATATGATGATAACAGTGGCCGTCCAGTTCGAAATAACGCTCGTAAACGCCGGACGTCACCACCGATTTGCCGATGACATTGATCACGCCAATCAGGGCTTCCGGGTCGGAAAATGGTTTTTTCAGCCCAATCGCCCACGCCCCTTCCGCACCGGAACCCAAAGTCTGGACGTTACCCCCCAGATTAATTAATGCGCTCTCAACCTGTTGTTCACGCAGGTAATCCCGCACGACATCGGCGATATACCCTTTAGCCATTGCGCCGAGGTCGATTTCCATTCCGGCTTGTTGCAGAAAGACTGAGCGGGTTTGTTCATCGAGGATCACATCCTGAGGATCGGTCAGCGCCAGCAGTGTCCGGAGATCGTGCGCAGCCGGGATGCTGTGACCGCTGAAACCGATTTTCCAGCGCTTCACCAGCGGGCCGATAGTGAAGTTGAAACTGCTGTCCGGCAGACAACTGATGGCTTTAGCGCGGCGGATTAACGCAAAAACGGGCGCGCTGACCGTGACAGGGTCACGTCCTGCGGCATGGTTAATCGCCATAATATCGGAGTGCGGACGGTTCACCGTGAAGATGTTTTCCTGCTGTTTGATCAGCCTGAAAACGCCAGACGCCAGACTCTCGTTATGTTCAAACAGCTTGAGAAGAATGGGCGAACCCATCAAAACAGCGGAATAAGCATAAACACGATCGTCTGGCGTCATTGTAATACCCTGCGTGATAAACGGTTACCGCATCGCGAATTTCGCGGCGTTTTGCCCTGCAAGAATACCGAAGATAATGATATCTGCAACGGCATTACCGCCGATACGGTTGCCGCCATGGATACCGCCGACCACTTCACCCGCCGCAAATGCGCCGCCGAGTACCTGTTGTTGTGCGTCAAGGACACAGGTATCGGTGTTGATGGTCACGCCGCCCATAGTGTGATGGACGCCCGGCGCGATACGGATGGCGTAGAACGGCCCCTGATTGATCGGGTGGCGCAGTGCTGTTTTGCGACCAAATTCCGCGTCGTCCTGTTTATCTACGGCGACGTTGTAGCTTTCCAGCGTTGCCAGGAAGGTATCTGAATTCATTTCCAGTTTCGCCGCCAGATCGCGTGGTGAACTGCCGCTGATGACAAACCCTTTCGCAATGTATTCGTCAGCCGCTTTGTTGTTCAGGCGCACCTGCTCGTCAAACACCACATAGGCGAATTTCTCCGGCAGCGCGATGATATTCGCGGACACTTTGTCGCGGGTTTCCATTTCATTGAAGAAGCGTTTGCCCGCCTGGCTGACCAGAATCGCACCGCCGCCACGAATAGCTTCTGAAATCAGATAAGAAGTGGTTTGTTCAACTGTCGGGTGGATCTGAATTTCACCCATATCCACCGTTCCTGCGCCGATATTTTGCAGGATGGCAATGCCGCTACCGGTCGCGCCTTTGTGGTTGGTGGTCACGAAACCGTCCAGCTCCGGACGATATTTCACCACCATTTCACGGTTAGCACTGAACCCACCGGTCGCGACGATCACACTTTTGGCATTAATCGTCAGCACGTCATTATCGTCATTGAGCAACTGAACGCCCTGTACCGCGCCGTTGCTGTAACGGATTTCAGTGACAGAGGTATCAAGCATCACGTCGATATTGCGTTTATTCAGATTTTTCACCAGCCCGCTGATCAGGAAGCCCCCCACTGCGCTGCGGTCCGCCGGACGGTGCGTGCGGTCGACGCTCATCCCGCCGGTGATGGTGATATCGCTCAGTTCAATGTGGTGATCGGCCAGCCATTCCACCGCCCGCGGTGCATGTTCGATGAACTCTTTCAGCAACACGGTGTTGTTTTTGAACTGGCCGCCTTTCAGGGTTTCCTGATAGAACAGATCTTTACTGTCTTCAATACCTTTCAGACGCTGATAACGTGTTTCTGCGGCGTTCATGCCCACCGAGGCTTTGATGGTGTTTCCGCCAATGGTCGACATTTTCTCAACGATCAGCACTTTCGCGCCTTCGTCACACGCCTGGATCGCCGCGGCCAGACCGGCACCGCCGCTGCCGACCACCACAACGTCATAGCTTTGTGGCGCATTCAGGCTGCCGCCTTCTTCCAGCAACTGCGCTTTACAGGATTTGGCGATGGCTTTCGACACGGCTTTTTTCACCGCTTCACTTTGCTCGGTCGCGCCGGTGACGGCATCAAAGTGCGGGCTGTTGGCGTCGAGAATACGGCTGCGGATGATGTCAAAACTGGTGGTGAATTCCACATCCAGATCCGCGCCCGCGTCCAGCGCGATATCGGCAATGCGATCGGTGTCCAGACTGACGTTCACCGCCAGCTCGTGCGCAGGATCTTGCACTTTTTCCCGGAACACACCGGCTTTGAATTTCTTCGAGCTCATGCTCATGTCGCGGATCATCGCGTCCACCAGCGAGAAACGCCACAGTGGTTCAGGGATGGTCAACGCTTCCCGTTGCGTGCTGTCGATGAACAGTTCGAGTTTATGATCGGCAGCGATGCGGTCGGTCCAGTCCGGATACGCGATGCACGCCTTACCGATGGCTACCATGTCGTAGCCATGTTCCAGCGCCAGTTCGGCGTCAGATTTGTTGACGATACCGCCCACGCCCATCACCGGTATTTTTGCCAGTGTGTCCGAGCGCATGGCGACATATTTGTCGATCAGTGGCGTCGGATCAGTGGTATCGACAATGGAAGGCCGTAACGAGTAGCCGAGGGAGAAATGCAGGTAATCGAGGCCGCGCGCCGCCAGTTGTTCCAGCAAATACAGAGTGTCGGCAAAACGGATCCCCGGTTCTTCCAGCTCTTCTGGTGAGAAACGATAGCCAATGATGAAAGAGGAATCGGCGTATTTCTTCGCCATCTCATGGGTGATATCCAGCACCGCCAGGGGGAAGCGGGCGCGGTTTTCACGGCTTCCCCCCCATTTATCGTCGCGCTGGTTGGAGTTCGGCGAGAAGAATTGCTGGATCAGGTAGGTGTTTGCCCCGTGAATTTCCACGCCGTCAAAACCGGCTTCTATCGCACGACGCACACCTTCACCAAATTTGGTGATCATGTCCTCAACTTCACCTGCCGTCAGTGCCACCGGTGTGGCAGCACCGTCACGCGGTGCCGCCAGCGCACTTGGCGCGACGGGTTGCTGGCCACCAATCAGTTTTGGCTCGCTCATGCGGCCGCCGTGATAAATCTGCAAAACGGCTTTTGAACCCTGAGATTTCACTGCGGCAGCGATTTTCGCCAGTCCGTCGATTTTGGCGTCGTTGTCGATACCGATAGCACCCGGGAAAGCCAGGCCTCGGTCATCAACAAAACAGCATTCAACAATCACCGTACCGATGCTGCCAGCACGGGCGCGGTAATATTCAACCAGTTCACGGGTGACGGTGCCGTCGTAAAAGCCGGTGCAGGTGGTCATGGGTGCCATCAGAATGCGGTTTTTCAACTCAGTACCATTGGGCAGAGTGAACGGACTTAATAGCAGGTCATTGGTGCTCATAATAATTACTCCAAACTTTAAGGTTTTAAATTCTGAATTCGTTATCGGCGCGCTATTTGAGATAAGCGCAATGGAGTATTGATTTATTATTCGTTGTTTTTATTTCAATGCCGACGTCATACTATTAATATAAGTTTATTTTTACTTTCAAAACTTATTACATTAGTTAATTAACTATTTATCTATTAACTTAATAGCCGTTATATTAAAATTATGTTAACTGATAAATTAAATAATCACATTAATGCAAACTACGTTATTAATAGTATTTAACTGATGAGACTATTATTACATCTGCCGGCGTTTCCCCGCTGGCAGATCACGGAACTCGCACGCTGGCAAGTGCGTCAGATCGCCCGCTGAGGAAGTGTCCGGCTGTGAATGACTCTCATTTGGCCTACTCCATTTTTGCTTGCTGCTTCCCCGAAAGATACTCCCGTCACAATTTGCCCTTTAATTAATCAGGCAAAGTCTGCACCACTGTTTTATCCGATTTAAAAAAGAATTCAGCACCGTATTTTGTTGATCAAGATCAACAGTTAAAAATAGGGAAAACGCATTATATAAACATTTCCTCCCTCTTACGGGGAATATGAAGTACCAGACAAAAATAACAATAACGAGGCAATTAACATGCCACTATTGAATAACTAAAAAAATTATTAAGTAACTAAAAAAACCAGACAACATCTTACCTATGCATCATCACAATATTCCTAACTACCTAAGATAAATATTATGAGCGAAATATCAAAAACTGCGGTGAAAGAACCAGCGAAAAAAGCCGAATCAGGCAAAAAAAATCGCTGGATCTTTATGGCACTTCCCGTGCTGGTGTCCGTGCTGTTGCTGCTGGTTCCGGTGCCTGCCGGGCTTGAACCACACGCATGGCATTTCTTCGCCATCTTCGTGGGGGTTATTATTGGTCTGATTTTCGAGCCATTACCGGGTGCCGTCATCGGCCTGACCGGCGTGGTGGTCATCGCCCTGTTCAGTCAATGGTTGCTTTTCAGCCCGGCTGAGCTGGCAGATCCTAAATTCAAAACCGCCGCACAGTCCTTCAAATGGGCAGTCAGTGGTTTTGGTAACTCCACAGTATGGTTAATCTTCGGCGCGTTCATGTTTGCCGCTGGCTACGATAAAACCCAGTTCGGCCGCCGTCTGGCGCTGATCCTGGTGAAATATCTTGGCCGCCGCAGCCTGACGCTCGGTTATGCCATCACCTTTGCTGACCTGTTACTGGCACCGTTCACACCTTCCAACACCGCGCGCAGCGGCGGCACGATCTACCCGATCATTGCCAACCTGCCGCCGTTGTACGGCTCAAAACCGAATGACCCGAGCGCGCGCAAAATCGGTTCTTACCTGATGTGGGTGGCGATCACCGCCGCCTGTATCACCAGTTCGATGTTCCTGTCTGCACTGGCACCTAATCTGCTGGCACTGGGCATCGTGAACAGTGTGACCGGTATTAACATTTCCTGGGGCACGTGGTTCATCGCCTTCCTGCCGGTTGGTCTGCTGCTTCTGCTGACCATGCCACTGCTGGCGTACTGGTTCTACCCGCCGGAAGTGAAAATCAATGACGAAGTGCCGCGCTGGGCCACCGCTGAGCTGGCAAAACTGGGCAGAATGTCCCGTCATGAGATTTTGTTGCTGGTGTTCGTCTGCTGCGCCCTGGCGATGTGGATTTTCGCTGCGAGCTTTATCGAACCGGCAATGGCCGCACTGCTTGTCGTGGTACTGATGCTGTGGACCGGCGTGCTGAACTGGAATGACATCACCAGCAACAAACCCGCCTGGAATACCTTCGCCTGGTTCGCCACGCTGGTCGCGCTGGCTGACGGCCTATCCCGCACCGGTTTTATCGCCTGGCTGGGCAAAGAAGGCGCGGCACTGATGGGGGGCATTTCGCCGGGGGCAGCAACCATCGCCCTGCTGCTGGCGTTCTATCTGCTGCATTACCTTTTCGCCAGCACCACGGCACATACCACTGCCCTGTTACCGGCCATGCTGACCATCGGTGCGGCAATCCCAGGCATCAACATGCAGGTATTCTGTTTGCTGATGGTGACGTCTCTGGGCGTCATGGGGATCATTACCCCGTACGGTACCGGCCCAAGCCCGATTTATTACGGTAGCGGTTATCTGCCAACCAAAGATTACTGGCGTCTCGGAACCATCTTTGGTGCCATCTTCCTGATTGCCTTACTGGTCATCGGTTATCCGTGGATGGTGATGATGTTCTGATTGTGGCGATATAATCACCCACAAAGCATTAACAGAGCATTTACTTAAAGAAAACATATAAACCCCGTTGCCAGCCTGTGTATTTGGCTGGCAACATACAGAACGAATATAAACGTCGCCCCGAACACCTCTGCTATACCGACTCAACAGTCCCACCCGTGGCGGCAAAAACGGAAAAAGTGAGAAAACAATGTCGAACAAACCGTTCTATTATCAGAATCCCTTCCCTGTTTCCAAAGATGACACCGAATATTATCTGCTGACCAAAGAGCATGTCTCCGTCAGCACCTTCGACGGCGAAGACGTGTTAAAAGTGGAACCGCAGGCGTTAACGCTTCTGGCTCAGCAGGCATTTCACGACGCGTCATTCATGCTGCGACCTGCGCATCAGCAACAAGTGGCTTCCATTCTTCATGACCCGGAATCCAGCGAAAACGACAAATATGTCGCGCTTCAATTCCTGAGAAACTCTGAAATCGCTGCCAAAGGTATTCTGCCGACCTGTCAGGACACCGGCACCGCGATCATCATGGGTAAAAAAGGTCAGCGCGTCTGGACCGGCGGCGGCGACGAAGCCAGCCTGTCTCAGGGCGTATACAACACCTTCATCGAGGATAACCTGCGCTATTCCCAGAACGCCGCGCTGGATATGTACAAAGAAGTGAACACCGGCACCAACCTGCCTGCACAAATCGACCTCTACAGTGTCGATGGTGATGAGTACAAATTCCTGTGCATCGCCAAAGGCGGCGGTTCGGCGAATAAAACCTATCTGTATCAGGAAACCAAAGCGCTGATCACCCCGGCTAAGCTGAAAGATTATCTGGTGGATAAAATGCGCACCCTGGGAACCGCAGCCTGCCCGCCGTACCACATTGCGTTTGTGATTGGCGGTACGTCTGCTGAAGCGACGCTGAAAACCGTAAAACTGGCCTCCACGCATTATTACGATGGTCTGCCAACGGAAGGTAACGAGCACGGTCAGGCATTCCGTGATGTGAATCTCGAACAGGAACTGCTGGCCGAAGCCAACAATCTTGGTCTCGGCGCGCAGTTCGGCGGCAAATACTTTGCCCACGATATCCGCGTAGTACGTCTGCCACGTCACGGTGCATCCTGTCCGGTCGGGATGGGCGTTTCCTGCTCCGCAGACCGTAATATCAAGGCCAAAATCAACCGTGACGGTATCTGGATCGAAAAACTGGAAGACAATCCGGGCCAGTACATTCCTGAAGCCCTGCGTGAGCAAGGCGAAGCCGGTGTGGTGAAAGTTGACCTGAACCGTCCGATGCCTGAAATCCTGGCGCAGCTTTCTGAATATCCGGTGTCTACCCGCCTGTCCCTGAGCGGTACGATTATCGTCGGTCGTGACATCGCACACGCCAAACTGAAAGAGCGTCTGGATAACGGCGAAGGTTTGCCGCAGTACATCAAAGATCACCCGATCTACTACGCGGGCCCGGCGAAAACCCCGGAAGGTTACGCCTCCGGCTCCCTCGGCCCAACCACCGCTGGCCGTATGGATTCTTACGTAGATCTTCTGCAATCCAACGGCGGCAGCATGATCATGCTGGCCAAAGGTAACCGCAGCCAGCAGGTGACCGACGCCTGCCATAAACACGGCGGTTTCTATCTCGGTAGCATCGGCGGCCCGGCAGCGGTTCTGGCGCAGCAAAGCATCAAGAGTCTGGAATGTGTGGAATATCCTGAATTAGGAATGGAAGCCATCTGGAAAATCGAAGTCGAAAACTTCCCGGCGTTCATCCTGGTCGATGACAAAGGCAACGATTTCTTCCAGCAAATCCACGCCAATACTTGCGCGAAGTGTGTGAAGTAATCGCCCCCTGAAAAAACAAAAGGCCTGCCAGAAGTGGCGGGCCTTTTTATGGGGAATGCTTCAGAGGAGGAACGACAAAGTCGTCTCAATACCGGGTTCCTGAAACCGGAATACCCATCTTATATACCTTCGTCGTTCTGATGCCTGTTATGCAATGATACCGTTAAAGCTCCGCTTTGCCCGGATTATCAAAGCCGACCCGTCCGACAAACGGCAACCGTAATGCCGGGTTCTTCACATCAATACCCAGATTCAGCCCAAGCACGTTGACTTCAACGCCCTCTTCCACGCCCAGCGTCACGCCCAGCAGTCCCAGCAGAGAAACCTGCACACCGCGCCCTGATGGCGGTAAACCGATCGGATTTGTAATTCCCCGGTAATCTTTGCCGATCGCATTGGAAGGAAGATCAAGCGCCAGATCCGGCACTTCACGCCCGATATGCGCGATAAACGTATTACTGTTTGGCCCCGGCCACGCATGATAAGTATGCGGATACGGATAGCTTTTGATCGCCGCCTCTATTTTTGGGATCATTATTTGCGCCTGCGCGCCACGGTGATCGACCAGTATCCGGGGCTGCGAGCCAAACCAATAACCATCGGGAATAGCATAATCACGGCGCACCACGTTGGTGCTGCCCCAGCTGATCACGTCATAACGGGTAAATGCTGTTTCACCTTCACGTTTGTAAATTATCCACGGATGAACCGCCACCAGCCCGCGCCAGCCATAAGTGGGCGCGGCATAAATCTGGATAATGGCGATGCTTTTCAGTCTGACAGGATCCGGCGCAATACCGGCTGAAGTCCGTCGTGCCGTTGACCAGCTCTGGCCTGCGGGTTCTGTCCGGGTTTGTGTTGCTCTGGCGTAGCTATATCCGAAAGACAGCAGTAAAACCAGAACAAACCCGAGACTTACCCACTTTATGGCGATCATGCTTTATTCACCTTTTTGCCGGTCCGTTTAAAAGAACAACAGTACTCACTCAGGGCATGACTGGCAACGCGAAAGTCTGCCGTAAGTGGCCGCCTGCAGCATGATCGGACTGATTCCGGTTATCCGACTCGCCCGTCAGTGATCTAATTCACGCACTGGCCCGGGCAATAAAGTGCCAGTCGAGCAGCACCTGATTGTGCGGCGGCCAAAATCAGACTCCAGCCCATTGTTGCAACCGCCTTGCTGGCTCATACTGCCCGCAACACTGAAGAGATTTCGCGCATTAAATGAAAACAATAAATTGACGTTAACGCTTTGATTATAAAAGGATGAATATGACTGACTCTAAGAAAGCATTGATCATCGGCGCATCACGCGGTATCGGTTTGGGTGTGGTGGATGTACTCGCAAAACGCGGCTGGCAGGTTACCGCCACAACGCGTGATGCCGTTCCGGCCAAAACCCCGGCGGCTGTTGAATGGGTAAAACTGGACATCAATAAATCCGAAGCGCGGGAGGCGGTGAAAGACGCACTTTCCGAAAGCCATTTTGATCTGATTTTTGTGAATGCAGGCGTGTTTGGTCCGGATCATCAGGATCTTCATCAGGCCAGCGATGAAGAAATTATTCAGTTGTTTTTGACTAACGCCATTTCCCCTGTCCGTTGCGCCGGTGAATTACTGCCTTTCCTGAACCACCGCACCGGCGTGCTGGCACTGATGACCTCTGAACTGTCGAGCCTCAATGAGAATGACGTGGCGACTTATCCGCTTTATTCCGCCAGTAAAGCTGCGCTGAATATGCTGACCCGCGGGTTGCTGGAACAGATTGAAAAACAAGAACTGACGCTGCTTTCCGTGCATCCGGGCTGGGTACAGACTGATATGGGCGGTGAAAATGCCACACTCACCGTGACCGAAAGCGCCACCGGCATTGTCGATCAGTTCGAAGCCTGGCGCGGCAAAGGTGGCCATCACTTTGTTGAATATTCCGGCCGTGAGCTGCGCTGGTAAATACGGTGTGAGCTGACAAAGGGCTTGATCCGTTTTTGTGTTAATGCCACCATTAGGAAATAGACGTTTCCTAATGGTGGTTTTTTTATGGCATCCTCTTCCCCGAAGGATCGTGGTCGTCCGCGTGAATTCGATACTGAACTTGCACTGGATAACGCCATGACGGTGTTTCGTGAAAAAGGCTTTCATGCGGCGTCCATCAGCGATCTCAGTCAGGCCATGAATCTCACCGCAGGCAGTATTTATAAAGCCTTCAGCGATAAACGTACTCTGTTTCTCAACGTATTTGAACGCTACACCTCGCTGCGAAATATCCAGTTACGCCAGCAAATCGAACGCGCCGCCACTGGCCGCGAACGCATTGCCGAAGTACTGCGCTTTTACCTGCGTTCTTCCCATGAAATTGAAGGCCGCCGCGGATGTCTGGTCGTCGGCAGCACCGTCGGGTTGCTCACGCTGGATGACGAACTCGCCGCGCTGGTGCGTCAGGCCATTATGCGCAACAAATCGTTCCTCGCCTCCCTTATTGAACAGGGCCAGCAGGACGGTTCTGTCGCGGCGGATATCGATGCGCAGGCCGCATCATCCCTGCTGTTATGGATCGTTTTAGGCATGCGTGTCGCCGGTAAAGTCGAAAACAATCAGGCCAGCGAAACCACGCTGAAACTGGCGCTTAAAATCCTCGATTAAAATTTTTTTCTCATTTAGGAAATAAACATTTCCTAAATAAAGGTTTGTAATCATTAACGTTACGGAGATTTGTTATGACTGATATCACCCCGTCCGCTGTAGTATCTGCTGCGCCTTTTGCTGTCGCTGATCTCACCCTTTCCGGTTTTACGCATCGCTACGCCACCGTCGACGGTGTGCGGTTGCATTATGTCAGCGGCGGAAACCCGCAAGGCAAAGTGTTGTTGCTGCTGGCTGGCTTCCCGCAAACCTGGTACGCGTGGCGCAATGTGATGAAAGCACTGGCAGAGGATTTCTGGCTGGTGGCACCGGACCTGCCCGGTCAGGGCGATTCGGACCGGCCGCAGACCGGTTACGACACACAAAGTCTGGCGCAGAAAATCCACGGGTTAATGCAGCTTCTCGGCCACAAGCGTTATTCACTGGCAGCGCATGATGTCGGCGCGTGGGTGGCATATCCTTACGCCGCGATGTATGGCGGGGAAGTGCAACGTCTCGCGCTGCTGGATGCGGGGATCCCCGGGATCACCTTACCGGACGCGCTGCCGGTCACACCGGACAAGTCGTGGAAAACCTGGCATTTTGCCTTCCACACGTTGCCTGATTTGCCTGAAGCGCTGATCGCCGGTAATGAACGCGTGTATCTCGACTGGTTTTTACGCCGCAAAACTGCCGCGCCGGATGCTTTTACTGACGACGATATCAGCGAGTATCTGCGGGTGTTTCTGAAAAGCGGCGGCCTGCGCGCCGGGCTGGCGTATTACCGGTCGGTCACAGAATCGGCTGAGCAAAACCGTGAACTGAACCGTCGCGGAAAACTGAAAATGCCGGTGCTGGCGGTCAGCGCCGATCAGGGGTCGATCCCGGATATGGCGATTCCCCTGCACGCTTTCGCTGAAAATGTTACCGGCATCATCATCCCTCACAGCGGTCATTTCATTCCCGACGAACAACCGGAAGCCTTAGCCCGTGAACTGCATAATTTCTTCACAATGTGAGATGAAGATTTGCTGAACTTTTTATGATAAATATGCAACTCGGATTGTTTGTTAATAATTTGCATACATAATAATTGCCGGGCTAACGAGTCTTCAAAAACCGCAGACACGGCATCTTTCATTTTCAGGGATTTGTCATGTCTGCTTCTGCCGGTCATTCGGACTCGCTGTTACAGCACCGCTCGTTTGTTGCTTTCTGGATTGCCCGTGCGGCATCCAGTTTCGGTTTCCAGATGCTTTCCATCGTGGTGAGCTGGCAGATTTATTCGATCACCGGTCGCGCATTTGATCTGGGGCTAATCGGACTGGTGCAGTTTGTCCCCTCCGTTGCGCTGGCGCTGGTGGCCGGTCACGTTGCCGATCAGTTTGACCGCCGCCGCGTGGTACTGCTCGGGCAAATCGCCGAATGGGTGGCGACGGGTGCGCTGGCTTATCTGACGCTGACGCATCACGTCAATGAAGTGATTGTGCTCGGCCTGATTTTCGTGATTTCGACCGCCAAAGCCATGGAAGCACCTTCCTTACAGTCAATGTTGCCCGCGCTGGTGCCCCCGAATTTGCTGGCCCGCGCAATGGCTGCCACCAGCGTTTCCGGTCAGGCTGCGTCGATGGTCGGCCCGGCGCTGGGCGGCTTTCTGTACGTCGCTGGCGCAGGTGTCGCTTACGCCGTGTGCGCCTGTCTTTATCTGTTGTCTATCGTGATGGTCAGCCGTTTACGCTATGAACAGGTCCCGCCGCGCCGTGTTCCGGCAACCTTCAAAACACTGTTCGCGGGCATTGGTTTTATCCGCGCCAGACCGGACGTGCTGGGGGTGATTTCGCTCGACCTGTTCGCCGTTTTACTCGGCGGCGCAACCGCCCTGCTGCCGATTTTCGCCCATGACATTCTGCATACCGGGCCGTGGGGTTTAGGTTTATTGCGCGGCGCACCGGCGGTCGGCGGGCTGATCGTCGGGTTCTGGCTGAGCCATCGCGCGCTCAACCGTAATGTCGGGAAAATTATGTTCGCCGCTGTCGCCGGTTTTGGCGCTGCCACACTGGTCTTCGCGTTTTCGACTTCGCTGTGGTTATCAATGTTCGCGCTGTTCGCTCTTGGCGGCTTCGACATGATCAGCATGGTGATCCGCGGTGCGCTGGTGCAGCTCGACACCCCAGACGACATGCGTGGCCGTGTCAGCGCCGTGAACTCTATCTTCATCAACACGTCGAATCAGCTCGGCGAATTTGAATCCGGTCTGCTGGCCGCCTGGGTCGGCGCGGTGCCTGCCGCCGCTATCGGCGGTGTCGGCACGCTGATCGTGGTCGGACTGTGGATGACCTGGTTCCCTGGCCTGCGGAAACGGCAGAAACTGGAAAATGAAACAGTTGAAGCCTGACATTCTTCAGGGGAATTTTCTCACTGGAACAATTCAAAATTCCCCAATATAATCAGTTCATTCATTCATCAATGTTATATAAGGAGGATTGCCATGCTGACCCGTGAAGTTTTTTTAATTTCACTCGTCCTTAGCGATCGTCACTGCTCAGGCATTTCCGGCACCGTGCCGCGATAACCTGCTTGAGCGAAGCTAACTGACAATCTGAGAACTTCCCTCCGGCTTACCGGTTATCGTCGGCTTTTATGACGACTGGCATTTCTATGCCTGAAAACCTGAGTAAGCATCATGACGACATTATTATCCGCACAATCTTTATCTTTCGATAACGCCTTCGGCCCGTTGCTGGCTGAGATTTCCTTCGGCCTGAAAAAAGGCGACCGCATTGGTCTCATCGGCCATAACGGCTGTGGCAAAAGTACCTTGCTGAAAATCCTCAGCGGCGAACTGGCGGCCTCTTCCGGCACCGTTACGCTGGCGAATCAGTGCCTGATGGCGCGTGTCGAACAGCATCTCCCCGTTGAACTCAATGATTGTACCCTGCTGGAATCGGTGCTCGGTTATCTGCCCGGCAGCCTTCATCAGCCGGAACCCTGGCAGGCGCAGGTGCTGCTTTCCAGCCTTGGTTTTGATGAGAATGCCTGGGAACTGACGGCGGGCACGCTCAGTGGCGGTCAGCATACCCGCCTGCTGCTGGCGCGGGCGCTGATACGCCAGCCGGATTTATTGCTGCTCGATGAGCCGAGCAATCATCTGGATCTGCCGACATTACTGTGGCTGGAGCGGTTTCTGAAAGACTGGGCGGGCAGCTTTGTACTGGTGTCCCATGACCGCAGTCTGCTGGACAGCGTAACCAACGCCACCTGGATCCTGCGCGATAAAACACTGCAATTTATCCGCCTGCCCTGCACGCAGGCGCGTCAGGCACTGAAGGAAAAGGACATTGCCGACGCACTGCGCCGCAAAGCCGAGCAAAAGGAAATTGACCGCGTGACGCTCAGCGCCAAACGGCTGGCCGTCTGGGGCAGCGTTTACGACAACGAAGGGCTGGCACGTAAAGCCAAGCAAATGGAAAAGCAGGTGGTGCGCATGAAGGAAGATCAAACTGACGTTACCGCAGGCAATCAGTGGAAGCTGCGCCTCAACGGTGAAGCGCTGGCGGCAGACCGCGTGCTGGCGCTGTCTGACTTACAGGTGCGACCGGCGGCTGACGCGCCCGTGCTGTTTACCCTCGATGAAATGCGGGTGAAAAGCGGCGACCGTATCGCGCTGGTCGGGCGTAACGGCTGCGGTAAATCATCCCTTCTGCACAGTTTATGGCAGGCGTTTATCTGTCCGGAAACAGCGACCTGTGGCGTGGTTTTCCACCCGCGGTTGCGAATGGGTTATTACGATCAGAACCAGCATCAGTTGCAGGATAACGATTCGCTTTCGGATGCCCTGGCACATTTCGCGCCGCTGACCGAAGAACAGCGGAAAATGGCGCTGATCGGTGCGGGATTTCCGTATATCCGCCATCAGCAAAAAGTGGGCACGCTCAGCGGTGGCGAGCGTTCACGGCTTTTATTTATCGGCCTGACGCTGGCAAACTACTCCCTTTTGTTGCTCGACGAGCCGACTAATCATCTGGATCTGGAAGGCAAAGAGGAACTGGCCGAAACGCTGAAAACCTTCAGCGGCGCGGTGCTGATGGTTTCCCATGACAGGACACTGATCGAGCAAAGCTGTAACCGTTTCTGGTTGATAGACCAGCAGCGTCTGGAAGAATGGCATTCACCTGCACCGGTATATGCGATTCTGGCGGGCGCGGTTCCTGTGACCAGCACGCCGGTCTCTGACGTTATGGCGCATAGCACGGCGATTCAGGACACGGAAGAAGAACGCCTGCTGGCGACACTGATGGAACTGGAAAACAAGCTGGAAGAGGATCTGGCAAGAAAGCCTAAGCATCAGAAACCGGCACTGCAACGCCAGTGGCAGCAAAAGATTGCTGAACTGAATGCGTTGCTGGATCTGCTTTAAAGACATATGTTAAGAAACAGTATTCTGATTTTTACTAACACAACGCGTTCCTGTTCCTGTCGGAGAAATTATGTTTAACGTTTTACGTGCTGAGCCTAAAACCACCTTCGAATACGGCCCGTTCCGTATCCGCCGCATGCGTCCTGGGAAAATTGTGCCAGACAGTAGCGACGATGCGTTCGGGCCGCTCAGTGTTATCGATCATGCCAACCTGGAACTGGGTACACTGGTAAAAATGCATGAGCATAATAACGATGAAATTTTCAGCTACCTGTGGCGCGGTTCGATGGTGCACGAAGATTCTGCTGGTCATCGTGCATCGCTCTCACCGAAAAAGCTGATGATGATGAATGCCGGAGAAAGCTTCTGGCATGAGGAATCCACACCGCTGGTGCCGGCCGAAATGTTGCAGATTTTCATTCGTCCGCGCAAAGCAGACCTCAAAGGGCGTGTGCAGTTTATGGAGCGTCCGGACGGCGTAAAGCAAAACGAATGGACGCTGCTGGCCGCGCCGGAAGGTATTGAATCCCCACTGGAAATTCGTCAGGCGGTGTATGTTTATGACATCCGCATGGATGAAAAAAGCACCACGGAAATTCCTGCGCACCCGGGATTTGCACAATGGTTGTATGTCATGGATGGTGAAATCAGCATTGCGGACGTCAGCCTGTCAAAAGGTGATGCGATCAGCGATGAGGAAAGTGCATTACCTGCCGCCTCGGCCAAAAGAGAGACCACCCTGGTGTGTTTTCTCGTTTGTCTGGGTGCGGAAGCCATTCTGGAAGGGACAATTAGCGGGAAGTAGAAAAACAGCGGAAAGTAATAAATTCTGACACTTAAAATGTAAAAGCCCCAGTCGTTAAACCGGGGCTTTTAAGGTACTATCAAATTAATATTTAACATTCATCAACTTAATTACATATTACAACTTCTAAAGACGTACATATTTTCACAGGATATATTTTGAAGCCAGGTAACGCTATCCTCCTATAATTTTGTGGAATAACATTGCTATCCTGTTAATTTCACTTATACCGGTTTTCAGTCGGGATAAATGAGTACATCACCCTCGCGATATATACTCTTTGATGCGTGACCTTACTCTCGTCGCGATATTCTCGATTTCAGACTTAACGTACCCAAATCGCGAACATAACTCTGACTAACAAGGCGTTACATCATCGCGTTTTCTTCCACATCATGCGATCGCACAGCTTTGCTGCATGGCCTTAAAGCATCATCTCACGGATTTTAAATTACAATCCGGTGTTGAATCACCCAAACTAAAATACTTCGTGACCTTTATCGCATCTCATTACTTGCAAGTTTATCAACCTGCTAAATGCACCGCGAAATAAAATTCTCATTCCATTTCTCTCTGGTGCTGAGTTCTAATCTACTCGCTATAAATCGTGTGTCAACCCTGTATTTACGAACAGTTTTTTTAATCGACGCCATATTAGAAAACATAATGAAATCTGTGACCTATACCAAAGATATTGATAAGACCATTAACCAAAAAGTCGAATAAAAATAATCCTGCGTACACATCTCCTGCTCCTTCCGCCCTGCTGATCGTAATATCGGCCACCTTTGTACCAGCAAACTAGTTCGACAGTATACATTTGTACTCAAATCCACTATATTGCTGCGCTCAGGACCCTGACCGCAGCATAAACGCGCGATTTCCGGTCACTTTTCATATCAAATCTTTTACAGCAATTCATTTAACGAATCGTGATAAAAGCCACGCGAGGATCCGCACTATGGCGACGCTTTCCGTGACCGCCCCGCAACATTCCGTATTGGGCGGCGCAATGATAATTAGTGGAACTATCATCGGTGCAGGGATGTTTTCTTTGCCGGTGGTGATGTCCGGGGCCTGGTTTTTCTGGTCAGTCGCCGCACTGATTTTTACCTGGTTCTGTATGCTGCACTCCGGCCTGATGATCCTCGAAGCGAATCTTAACTATCCTGTAGGTTCCAGCTTTAATACCGTCACCGGCGATTTGCTGGGAAAAAACTGGAACCGGCTGAATGGCATTACCATCGCGTTTGTGCTGTATATCCTGACTTACGCGTATATTTCTGCCAGTGGTTCGGTTATCCAGCATACGTTGCGCGAAATGTCAGTGAGCTTTTCACCCCGCCTTGGCGGCCTGCTGACCGCACTGGTGGTTGCGTTTATCGTCTGGCTCAGCACCCGTGCCGTGAGCCGCATGACCGCCATTGTGCTGGGTGCCAAAATCATCGCCTTTTTCCTGACGTTTGGCAGCCTGCTGTGGCACATCAAACCGGTGAATTTGCTTAACAGCGTGGAGCTGAACCCAAGCTATGCGCCGTATGTGCTGGCGACGCTGCCGTTTTGTCTGGCCTCGTTTGGCTATCACGGTAATGTACCGAGCCTGATGAAGTATTACGGTAAGAATCCGCATGTCATCAAAAAATGCCTGTTGCTGGGCACACTGATGGCGCTCGGGTTGTATGTCATCTGGATGCTGGGCACGATGGGTAACATTCCGCGTCCGGAATTTATTGGCATCGCCGAACGTGGTGGCAATATTGATGTGCTGGTGCAATCACTGAGTCAGATCCTCAACAGCGCGGGGCTGGATTTGCTGCTGACGATTTTCTCCAATTTCGCCGTGGCCTGTTCATTCCTGGGTGTGACGCTGGGATTATTCGACTATCTGGCGGATCTTTTCAAATTCGATGACAACCGTACCGGTCGTTTTAAAACCGCGCTGGTCACCTTTGTGCCGCCGATCGTTGGCGGTGTGATCTACCCGGATGGCTTTATTTACGCGATTGGTTTTGCCGGTCTCGCCGCCACGGTCTGGGCCGTCATTGTTCCGGCACTGATGGCGCTGGCATCACGCCAGCGGTTCGGCAGCCCGCTCTACCGCGTCTGGGGCGGCAATAAAATGATTGTGCTGGTGTTGCTGTTTGGCGTATTGAATGCAGTTGTGCACATTCTGTCGAGCGTGAGTTTACTGCCGGTGTATCGTTAATTTTTTACGTTCAGTTCAGATTCATCTGTTTCTTCCATCGGAAGCGCCGGTGAATCTGTAACGTCGGGTATGGCAAAGACAGAAGTACGACTGGAAGGGTTGCTGAGGGCAATGACATCACGCAGCCTGCTCTGCGCATAAGGCAAACAGACCGCGATCATAGAGAAGGTCGTTAACGATTAAGCTTTATTCACTGAAACGATTTCTTTGATGAAGGTGAAGTTCGAATCGCCGTGATCAGTTTTGACCGTCGGATAAATTCGTTCCCCTTTCTTCACAAAGCCCGTTACCTCATGGGTAGTGCCGTTCTTGACAGTAAAGCTATCGCCCACACTGATGGAACTTGCAACTTCGCTCATAACAATCCTTAACTCTTACTTCATTGAACTTCAATAAACCCGTTTGTTACGGGTCGATGGTAGGCTTTTATGCGGCAGGTAGCCAGCGGCGTCATCAGAATGTCTCAAAAAGGAAATGCGACGCCCTGCCGCGCCGGTACTATACATTCGGCGCGGCCTGATGCGGTTTGATCGTTTTGCGCAGTAAATTCGCCGTCAGCGCCAGCAGGAAAATAGCGGCCTGAACCAGCACAATAGTCGGACCGGTCGCGGCATCAATATAGAAGCTGATAAATGTACCTGAGACGGCGGCAAAAAGTGACGTTGTCACGGAAACCATCAGCATCTTCGGCAACGTCTTACACAGCAGAAACGCCGTAATGCCCGGCGTGATCAGCATCGCCACCACCAGCACCACACCGACGGCCTGCAACGCCGCGACGATGGTCAGCGCCAGCATACATAACAACGCATAATGATAAAAACGCACCGGCAGTCCGATAACTTTCGCCTGCACCGGATCAAAGCAAAACAGCATCAGGTCTTTAAATTTGAGGATAATCGCCAGCGTCACGACAGCGGCGATAATCAGAGTTTGCAGCATTTCACTGTCGGTCACACCTAACACGTTGCCAAACAAAATGTGGCTGAGATGCTGTTCGGTATTGACCCTGGAGAACAGCACCAGACCGGCAGCAAACATGCCGGAGAAGACAATCCCCATAACGGAATCTTCTTTTACCCGACAATGTTCTTTGATAAAGCCCGTAGCTACGGCGCAAAACAGACCGGAACCGAATGCGCCAATGACCAGCGGAATTCCGGCAAGATACGCCAGCACCACGCCCGGAAGCACCGCGTGGGAGATGGCATCCCCCATCAGCGACCAGCCTTTGAGCACCAGAAAACAGGAAAATATCGCACAAACAATACTGGTAGCGGCAGCGGTCAGCAGCGCGCGTTGCATAAAATCGAAGCTCAGTGGCTCCATCAGCACGTCAAACCAGGACATCATGCGCGGCTCCGGTTTTTAATACGCAAATGATTAACCAGCCAGCCGTGTTTCGGCGCGAACAGGAACGCCAGCAGGAAAACAGTAGTTTGCAGGCAGACAATCACCCCGCCGGTTGCGCCATCGAGGAAATAGCTCAGCCAGGCGCCCGCAGCACTGGTCACCGCACCGATGATCACAGAAATAATCAGCAGATGTGAGAAACGGTCCGACAGCAGATAGGCCGTTGCGCCGGGCGTAATGACCATGGCGATCACTAAAATCGCGCCGACAGTTTGTAACGCCGCTACGCTGCACGCGCTGAAAATGGTGAAGAAAATCACTTTCAGCCACAGCGGTGAAAGGCCGACCGAAACAGCATGCGCTTCGTCGAAAAACACCGCCAGCAGATCGCGCCAGATAACGCACAGCACCAGCAGTGAAACGCCGACAATAATCTGTACCTGCAAAATATCGGCGTCATCAATCCCTAAAATATTGCCGAACAGAATCGACTGCACGTTGACGGATGTCGGGTTAAGCGACACCAGTAACAGGCCGAGGGCAAAGAACGTGGAGAATACAAAACCGATAATTGCATCTTCCCGCAGCTTGGTGAAATGACGCAGCAGTGTCATGGAGAGCGCGGCCAGAATTCCGGTCCCGAACGCGCCGATGGCGTAGGGAAAGCCCAGCGCGTAAGCGCCCGCAACGCCAGGTACCACCGAATGCGATAACGCATCGCCCATCAGCGACCAGCCTTTGAGCATCAGATACGCCGATAAAAATGCACAGACCGCGCCAACTCCCGCACTCACCCAGATGGCTTTTACCATGTAATTGTACTGAAACGGCTCAAGCAGCAGTTCGGTCATACCACCCGCCTTACCGGTTCCTGGGGCATTAAATAACCGATGTTGCGCAGCGCGCCGCCGAAGGTACTTTCGAGATTCTGATGCGTAAAGGTGGTTTCCAGCGGACCGGAAGCTATTACCGTGCGGTTGATCAGCACCACACGGTCGCAGAAATCGGGCACGCTGGCGATGTTGTGCGTCGACACCAGAATCAGATGCCCTTCCTCGCGCAGTTGCCGCAACAATTCGATAATGGCGTTTTCAGTTTTGATATCCACCCCGGTAAACGGTTCATCAAGCAACATCACCCGCCCCTGTTGTGCCAGTGCCCGCGCGAGGAAAACGCGTTTTTTCTGACCGCCGGAAAGCTCGCCAATCTGGCGGTGGGCCAGTTCCGTCAGCCCGACACGCGCCAGCGCCGAAGCGACCTGTTTTTTATCTTCCTGTGAAGGAATACGCAGAAACGACATTTTGCCATAGCGCCCCATCATCACCACATCACGCACCAGCACCGGGAAATTCCAGTCCACTTCTTCGGATTGCGGCACATACGCGATCAGGTTTTGTTTCAGCGCTTTGGCCACATTGAGACCATCAAGCGTCACTCGCCCGTGCGTCGGGCGGATCATCCCCATGATGGTTTTAAACAGCGTGGATTTACCGCTGCCATTCACGCCCAGCAGCGCACAAATTGAGCCGCCTCGCAGCGTGAACGAGGCATTTTCAATCGCGGTATGCCCGTTGTTGTAGGTCACCGAAATATCATCAACATTGAGATCCAGCGCGGTGTCATTCATTGTCCGAATCCTTCTGCAATGGTACCCACCGTGACTTTCAGCAAATCAATGTAGGTTGGCACCGGCCCGTCAGCGGCAGACAGGGAATCGACATACAACAAGCCGCCATATTTCGCGCCCGTCTCTTTGCTGACCTGCTTCGCCGGTTTGTCCGAGATGGTGCTTTCGCTGAAGACCACCGGAATATTTTGCTGACGCACCAGATCAATGATTTTTTTCACCTGCTGCGGTGTGCCCTGCTCTTCAGCATTGATCGGCCACAGGTAGGCTTCTTTCAAACCATAATCTTTTGCCAGATAACTGAACGCGCCTTCGCTGGTCACCAGCCAGCGCTGACCGGCCGGAATTTTCGCCAGCCGTTCGCGCAGCGGTGCATCGAGCTGGCTGATTTTTTCGGCGTAACTTTTGGCGTTGCGGTCATAAACGGCAGCGTTTTCAGGGTCATATTTCACCAGTGCGGCGCGGATATTTTCGACGTAAACCAGCGCGTTTTTGGCAGACATCCAGGCATGAGGGTTCGGGTTGCCGACATACGGCCCTTCCTGAATCGGCAGCGGCGCAATGCCGTCCGTGACGGTCACCGAAGGCACATTTTTGATATTCGCGAAGAAGCGGCCAAACCAGCGTTCGAGATTAAAGCCGTTCCACAGAATCAGATCCGCAGACTGGGTTTTCACAATATCGCGTGGTGTTGGCTGATAATCATGGATTTCTGCGCCAGGTTTGGTGATTGATTCCACCGTGGCGGCATCACCGGCAACATTCTGCGCGATATTCTGAATCACCGTGAACGTGGTGACGATTTTAAACTTCTTTTTGTCTTTTTCAGCCGCCTGCGCGTTTCCGGTGATCAGCGCCACGATCATGCCGACCAGCATCAGCCGCAAACGAAACGGCGAATAGCTGAATAATTTTAAGATGTTTTGTCCTTTTCCCATGAAATCTCTCCTGTCACTCTGCGCATTAACCGGCGGTTTATTACTCAGATATAGCACAGGCTATACTCCATAGCCAAGGCAAAGTTTTCAAAAATTGGTAGATGTGTGCACTTGGTTTACAATGCGTGAGTTGCCGTGGTGTCCGCGGCGGCGGTAAAAACCGTTGAGCAAGAAAGAGGCAGGCGTAGTGAAAGAAAAAAAAATAAATCCATTACTGGATGTGGAAGAACATGCTCAGGGTTTTTTACAGGTGCGTGAGGCGCATCGCCGGGAATTAATGGACGATTACGTTGAGTTGATTTCAGACTTAATCCACGAATTTGGCGAAGCGCGTCAGGTCGATTTGGCCGCGCGTCTGGGGGTTTCCCAGCCTACCGTCGCAAAAACGCTCAAACGACTGGCCAATGCCGGGCTGGTTCATCAGTTGCCCTATCGCGGCACCTTCCTGACACCTGAAGGCGAGCGACTGGCAGCAGAAAACCGCGAGCGTCATAACGTCGTCGAAGCTTTTTTTATTGCGCTGGGGATCAGCCCCGAAACCGCGCGCCTCGATGCAGAAGGTGTTGAGCATCACGTCAGCGATGAAACGCTTGAAGCGTTCAGACGTTTTACGGCTGAAAAAAAATCCTGATGTAACGCCGCTTTTCATCCGCCGCCGGGTTGGTTGTTAGCAACACCGGGCGGTTCTCCCCGAGATTCCTGCGCCCTGACCTATGTTCGTAAATTAATCTTTTCCCGTGAATTTTTTGCTCACAATTGCTGGCATTAACTTGTCAGATTCCCCCCGATCTCCCGCCAACCTTTTCCCTCACCCAGGCGTATCGTTACGCTCAGAAATGGCGATGCTTATGCCATTCCCTGCATCCGGTCATTGCGCTCAGAGGTTGTTATGAAAAGGTTGTTGTTGCTGATGCTGACCGCTGGCGTACTGATGTCTGCCAGCTTTGCATCGTCTGCCTATGGCTATTACGGGCATGGTTATTATGGTCACGGCTACTATCACGGCGGATACGGTGGCCCGCGCATTATCGTTGGTATTCCATGGGGGCCGCCACCGCCTCCGGTGTATTACGGCCCGCCGCCGGTGGTCTACGTTACGCCTGCACAACCGCAGACATATGTTGAGAAAACCCCTGATTATGCCTATTACTGCCAGAATCCTGCGGGCTACTATCCGCATGTGCAGCGCTGTCCACGCGGCTGGATGAAGGTAGTCGTAGGTGATTCCGCACCGCGTTAACAGGCGATAATTTCATGAAAAGGTTCACTCCGCTGGCGGTTGTCGCCCTGGCTGCAGCACTTTCCGGCTGCGTTTCTCCTCCCACCCGGCCCGATGTGATGGTGTTACCCGGCACCGGCAAGGATTATCAGCAATTCCGTATGGATGAAATGACCTGCCGAAATGATGCCTACAGTCGTGTTAATGGCGGTGCGCAGACAGCCAATAATAACGCGGTCAATACCGCTGCGGCGGGCACCGTTGTGGGCGCTGCGGCGGGTGCACTTCTGGGTGCGGCGTCTCATCAGGCTGGTGCAGGCGCACTGGTTGGCGCAGGAAGCGGTTTGCTTATCGGCAGCGCGATGGGCAGCAACGGCGCAGGTGCCAGCAGTGGCAATTTGCAGGATCAGTACGATACCGTCTACACCCAGTGTATGTACGCCAAAGGCAATAAAGTACCGGTCGATGCCAGCTATGGTTACCGTTCGCCACCTCAGGCGCAGTCAGAGGTGCCACCGGACTACTATCCGCCACCATCGGGAAACAATGACGTTCCTCCGGATTACGTGCCTTAAGCTTTTACACAATTAAAAAAGGCTGCCTGTTATCTGGCAGCCTTTTGTTTCAGTTCACTTTTCTTCAGTTATGCGTCGTGCAGACAAATGGCGCACGATCATTAAGCACATCATCGATAACTTTCAGCACGCCCTCATTGCTGTTTGAGGGTGCCGTGTATTTTGCGGCCGCTTTGGCCGGTGCCGAGGCGTTTTCCATCGCAAAACCAAATCCGCAATAGCTGAGCATTTCGAGATCGTTTCCGCTGTCGCCGAAGGCCAGCACTTCCTCATCACGGATACCGTAGATTTTCTGGATTTTTTGCAGGCCGCAGGCTTTGTGATTCCCGCTGATGATAAGATCCACCGAGCCGTGTCCGCTGGTAACCGGTGCAACAATATTGCCCAGATGGCGGGTAATTTCGCCCATCAGCGGATAAACGTCATCCTCCCTATAGCTGAGCGCGAATTTGAAAATCGTGTCGTTGATTTCGGCATAATCGCTCACTTTGCTCAGACGGTGATAGTAACGACGCATCCGGCGGATAAAGACGTCGTCGGTGCCGTTCAGCACATACGCGCCATTTCTGCCGCAGACGATAGTGTTAATGCCAGGTGTCCGGCTGATCCAGTGTAAAACGTCAGCGACCTGTTCAGGTTCGAGTTTGCCGCAGTAAATTTCTTCTTTTTTGTCGACAACATAACCCCCGCCTTCCGCCACGTAGGCAATCTGTTCATCGATGTCATCGAAGAAAGATTTCAGCTGGTAATACTGATTGCCGCTGGCTACCACAAATTTGATTTCGCGTGCCAGCAGTTGCTGATATTGCTCACGAAAACGGGTTTTATTATATTCGTGTTGCGGGTTCAGAAAGGTTCCATCCATGTCTACGGCAATAAGTTTTACGGCCATCACAGCTCCTTACAGGTCTTAGATAATCATCAATATTTCAGTTTGTATGCACCCAACGTGATGATAAGAAACGCGGCGGCCACGACTGAAAATGCAACATACAAACTGGATAAATGCGCGATAAAGCCAATCACCGCCGGGCCGCCAAGCACACCGAGATACCCGAGCGTGGCGACCATCGCCACAGACATATTTACCGGCATCACTTTCTCCTGACCGGCGAGCGTAATCAACACTGGAACGATATTTGCCGCTCCGATGCCGACCAGGGCAAATCCGCATAATGGCAGGATCCAGCCCGGTAACAGCACCACCATCAGGTAACCTGCAATCCCCAGAACGCCGCCCACCACCAGTATACGTTTACGCCCCAGCGCACTGACAATCGCGTCGCCGGTCAGGCGCATCAGCGACATCGTGACAGCAAACACCGCAAAGCCCCAGCCCGCGTGTTCCAGCGCCAGTCCGCGTTCACGGGTCAGAAATACGCCGCCCCAGTCGAGCACCGCGCCTTCGGCCATAAAGCAAATCATCGCCATCACGGCCATCAGCACGAGACGAAAATTCGGCCTCGCTTTGGGTTTGCCCTCAGCCCCTTCTTCCTCATGCGCACCAAACGGTAACATGCCGCGAAAAGACCAGGCGGTCACCAGGGCGACCAGCGCCACGGCAAAAAACGTGCTGCCGAGCGGCGTGATGCCAGCACTGAGCAATAACGCTCCGCCACCGGCTCCGGCAATACCGCCAACGCTCCACAGGCAGTGAAAGCCAGACATCAGCGGTTTATCCGCGGCCTGTTCGACCAGCGTCCCCTGTACATTGACCGCGACATCCGCCAGACCAATACCCATGCCAAAAATAAACAGGCTCAGTGCCAGCAGCCAGATAGCACTAAAGACTGCCAGCAACGGCAACATCAGGCAATACAACACCACGGCAGCCACAATCACCGCACGGCAGCCGAACCGGCCAATAATTCGCCCGGAACCGAGCATCGACAGCAGTGACCCCGCGCCCAGGCACAACAGCAGTAATCCGAGATCGCCCGCTTCGGAGTGTGTACGCAGTTGCGCGTAAGGCACCAGCGCCGCCCACAACCCCATTGCCATGCCGGTAACAAAAAAGATAGCCCGCGTGGCGACACGTCGGGCTGGACTTCCGGCATGCGCGTCTACGCTTTCCATTTCAGATGACAGTGACATCAGGTTCTCCCGGCAGGTAAATTAATTATTAAAAGACTTTTAATAAGTGGCGAGTATAACGATGAGAACAAAAAAAAGTCAACGCGGATTACTCGCCGAAAGCGACATGCAGATTGTAATTATGCAGGGTCAGTTCAGTGATCCCCTGGAGATAATCCTTACGCATGGACGGGCGATACGTCAGTTCAGGCATATGTTGCGCAGGAATATACTGCTGGCAAAGCGCCGTCAGTTGCGGGATCAGCGCTTCGCTGATTTTAGGGCCGGAGAGCGCAATGGTGACCGGGTTGATAATCGCCGTCAGCGAGACAATCACTTTAGCCATCTCCTCGGCCACCGGCAGCTTATTGAGATGTTCAAACGGCAGGTTGGAGACTTCACCGGCGAACTGGCTCGCGCCCTGCAATACCTGCCCGTTAATCACCATCCCGCACCCGAGACAAGGAACATCAGGCTTAAAAACGTAGGCAACCGGCGCGGTAACGCCCGCACAACTGCTGCGGTAAAAACCCCAGGCGGTGTAGTTCATGTCGTTATCGACCTGCACGTACAGGCCAAAACGGTCACGCAACTGTTGCTCGATGGCAATACCGGCAAACGCCGTGATATCACAGGTCGCGACGGTGCCTTTCACTACCACACCCGGCAATCCCACGCCGAGCGCTTTGATATTCGGGTAATCCGCCAGCAGGGAGGCGATCTGCTGATAAAACGTGGCCAGCGTCAGCGGCAAAAAACGGACCTCACCCTGTGCCAGACTTTCACCCGTGGCTGAATTCACCGACCAGATAATTTGCGCCGCCGCGTCACTGCCCTGCGCATACAGGCTCAGTACAGAGAAGAAATCCGCATTATACGCATAGCGCTGCGCCGGTCGCCCGCCGCGCGAAACCTCCATTTCCAGCGCCAGCACCTCATGACGCAGACTCAGTTCATTGAGCACCGCACCACACGTCGCAATACTCAGACCGGTAGCAACCGCTAAATCTGCTTTCGTTGCCGACCCCAGTGATTTCAATGCATCAGTGACCAGCACAACATTGTTAATCTTCATTTCACGGGTGGTACGGTTTAGCGGAGTGAACATGTTGCCTCGGGGAATACGGGTAAGAATGAGGGGTAATTTAGCACAAAGACGAATAATGCTCCGGTTGTCTGAATACAAAAGCCAGCACGCGATGTCATAACCGGCTATATAAAGAGTTCAGTTTCAACGGAGACACCCATGATTTCTCACATCTGTATCGGCGTTAACGACGTCGGGCGCGCTTTCAGGCGAAGTTTTGCACCAGTCTGCCGAGTTCAGTCTCGGCTTCCCCTTCGTAATATCCGTCAGTAAAGCAGGCACCGGTCACAGGTTCGCTGAGATCAGGGAAGTGATAGACCGCATTCACGCACGACGGGCCGCCGCCTGAGTGACCTGCCGCCGCCCCCGCTTTTCCCATTGCGCCGCTCATCAGCCCCAGCGCATAGCCGCAAGCAGTCCACGGACGCCCTTCCAGGGCACCGCCGAGCGGGTATGCCACCCGCATTTCAGCCAGTGACGCCGGGCTGAGGAGTTTGCCGGTGAACAAGCCGTGCAACAGTCTGGCGGCGTCCCGCACATTTCCTGCCAGACAACCGTGATATACCCAGCCCGGATGGTACTTTCCGGCAGCTTCACAGTGAAGTTCTGCAAATTGTTCACGCGTGGTGACCTGAGAAACACTGGTCAGCCCGAGCGGTGTCGTGATGATGTCTGCCACCAGTTGCGCGAAATCAAGCCCTGACGCAGCCTCAATGTGTTCGCGTGCCAGCATATAACCGACATTGGAATAGGACCATCCTTCGCCTGGCGCAAACAGCATGCCTTTCGCTAAGGCGGCACTGAGTAATTTTTCGCGTGACCAGGGTTGCTCACCGGCGGCAACAGCGTCGTGATAGGCTTTCAGGGCACCGTAATCCGGCAACCCTGCGGTGTGATTGAGCAGTTGTCGCAGCGTATAAGCCGCGCCGTCAATACAACAATCCAGATCCACAAACCCGTTTTCACTGAGCTTCAGCGCACAAATTGCTGTCGTGGTTTTGGTGAAACTCCAGTAAGGGAAACGGGCATCAAAATCCCCGTCTCCTCTTTCTTCCCCTGACGCTGAAATACAATAAGAATGGAATTTATGCATGACTAACCTCACCACAAGAATGAATGAAAGCAAGCAGCCGGTGAAAATTAATGCCTTCGGTGTAACTGTTATTTTATGCTCTTGATTTACATGAAAATACCCAATTCAACGAAGCGCTTCAACCGAAAGTTATCTTTCAGGTGACCTCTGTAAGGTCTTTTCCAATGGCTTTTACTGTCTGGCGGGGCACAATTCAGCATACCTGTTATGATGAGGGCGGGTGAAGTTAACCGCTTTGGGCGGAGATCATCAGCAATTTCGTCACTAAAACGGAGAAAAGCGGGTAACAGACTCCTCTGACTTCCCGGCATGCGCATTCATCTCTCACCGCAGATCGGGTATATTAGTGCACAGATCACAAAAATCCCTTAAAGGAAGACGTCGCACTATGAGTTATCGTTTCACCCTGGCTGCCGTGGCAGCCGTTTTAACACTGACAGGATGCGCAAAATCGAAAACGGCCGAACAGGCACCGGCATTCGATTTTGGCTCCACGCGGGTGACCGTGACGCACATCCCGACGAAAACTGATGATGGCACCAAACTGTATGTGACCATCGATGGTAAAGATGCCGGTACCCTGGGGATTGGTGAGAGCATGGAGGTACAACTTCCGGAGGGCAAGCATAAAGTCGGTGGCTATGCACGTTCACTGATTGGCCGCGTGACCATTTCGCCTGTCGAAGTCGCAACTTCGCGGGATGTGATCAGTCACGTGACCTATTCGGTTGCAAACCTCAAACCGACATTCCTTGTTCGCGCTTCAACGCCGGTTCCGAAACCTAAGTCAGAATCGATCCCGGCAGAACCCGTTCCGAGCATGCCGAAGCAAATTGAAGCGCCTGCCGCAGCAGAACAGGCGCAAGCCGCAACACCTGCCGCGCCGGTAACGGCTCCGCAAACACAAGCCGCAACGCCTGCCGCGCCGGTAACGGCTCCGCAAACACAAGCTGCAACGCCCGCCGCGCCGGTAACGGCTCCGCAAACACAAGCTGCAACGCCTGCCGCGCCGGTAACGGCTCCGCAAACGCAAGCTGCAACGCCTGCCGCGCCGGTAACCCCGCAGGAGACGCAGACGCCAAAAGTCACCGAACTGACGCCGACCACTCAGTCGCAAACATCACAAGCGACGCAGGGTTCTGCAACGCCTGTAATCACTGATCTGACTTCCGCTCCGCAAACGTAATCCGCTTTTCACCGCCGGTGTCTGATGTACCGGCGGTGATCTTCCTCAATATTTCACCACCGCGCCCAGCTCAATCACCCGGTTTGGCGGAATATGATAATGTTCCGGCGCACGCAGAGAATTTCGCTGCAATACCTGGAATAGCTTTCCACGTGCCTTCAGATACCACGGACGCGGTTCGCCAAGAATAAAAGTGTCGCGCGACATAAAAAATGAGGTTTCATTCATGTTGCTTTGCAGCCCTTCCAGCCCGCAGCGATACAGAATATCCGTCACATTTGGTTTTTCACGCCAGCCATAACGGGCGATAACCCGCCAGAATGTCGGTGAAAGCGGCTCGATAATCACCCGCTGTACGTTGTGTACATACGGCACATCCTCCGTCACGATGGTCAGCAAGACCACGCGCTCATGCAAAATCTTGTTGTGCTTAAGGTTGTGTAGCAACACCAGCGGCACTTCATATTGCCCGCGCGACATCACCACGGCCGTTCCCGGCACCCGTTGTGGTGGCGATTTTTCAAGTGAAGTAATCAGTGCCTCCAGTGCTTCCGGATCCTGTCGCAGGCGGCGCAGCAACCGCGAACGTTCCGTTTTCCAGGTCAGCATGATCACCAGAATAGTCAGTCCGATCGCCACCGGCAGCCAGCCACCTGAGAAAATCTTGCTCAGGTTGGCGGCAAACAACGGCACATCAATCAGCAACATGGCCGTGATCACCAGGCCACCCGCCCAGCTTTTCCATCCCCAGTTTTTGATCATCACAATGCCGATCAGCACAGACGTGATCACCATCGTACCGGTGACTACAATGCCGTACGCCGAGGCCAGATTGCTGGAATGTTTGAAGCTGACGATCGCAATCAGCACGGCGGAATACAGCAGCCAGTTAACGACCGGAATGTAGATCTGACCGGACTCCACATCGGAGGTGTAAATAATGCGCATCGGGGGCAAATAGCCCATACGTACGGCCTGACGCGTCAGAGAGAACACGCCGGAAATCACCGCCTGCGAAGCAATGACCGTCGCCAGCGTGGCCAGTACCAGCAGCGGAACCAGCGCCCAGTCAGGTGCCAGCAGGAAAAACGGATTCTTAATGGCCGCAGGCTGGCTGAGTAACAACGCGCCCTGCCCGAAATAATTCATCACCAGTGAAGGCCCGATCAGCACAAACCAGGCGATACGGATGGGTTTCTTACCAAAATGTCCCATATCTGCATATAGCGCTTCGCCACCAGTAACTGAAAGCACCACCATGCCGAGCGCGAAAAAAGACACGGTTTTGAATTCCACAAAGAAATGCATCGCCCAGTAAGGGTTGAGCGCCTGCAAAACGTCCGGATTGCGCAGGATGCCGCCGATGCCCAGCGCACCGATGGTGATAAACCATACGACCATCACCGGGGCGAAAATTTTCCCCACGCCGCCGGTACCGTTTTTCTGGATAAAAAACAACAGCGTCAGTACGGCAATAGAAAACGGAATAATAAAGCGATCTAATGACGGCGCAATAATTTCCAGCCCTTCAATCGCCGATAGCACCGAGATGGCGGGCGTGATAACCCCGTCACCATAGAAGAAACTCCCTCCGACCAGCCCGATAAACATAATGCACGGGATCCAGCGCGGATTAAGATTGCGGATAGCCAGCGCCATCAGGGTCAGGATCCCGCCCTCGCCGTCGTTATCAGCCCGCATGACGAAGCTGATGTATTTAACGGAGACGACCAGCATCAGCAGCCAGAAGATCAGTGACAGAAAGCCGAACAGCGCACTTTGTGTCACGGCAATGCCCGCCTGTCCGGTCAGGCATTCACGCAGGGTATACAACGGGCTGGTACCGATATCGCCATAGACGACACCGATACAGGCCACGGTCACAGTAAGCAGCGATGATTTATTTTTAGTTTGCTTCATGAGTGGCTTCACAATTTCCGGGGCGACGTTGGTGCCCTTTGAAGAGAGTATAGACGTTCCTCATGAATGACTGAGTTGCCAGAGCAAGAATTCTGGCCGCTGATTTTTAGGCTCATAAATTCGCCCGACGTTTGATTATCTCCTTGTTAACTACATGACAGATTAAATCACGACATGTCCGTTAACGATGCGTAACTTATTAGATTTTCTTGCTAACACCGGACTGGATATTCTTGGGTTTTGACCGGGTTCCATACGATGGAATGCCAGAATTTTATTATCTCCTGATTCCCAATATAAAGCATATGCTTTTTTATAAGCAGCTAACTTACTTACTGAAAAATATATTAACAACACGATCCTTGACAAAGTTTCAGCATTATTCAAAGGATTGCTATTTTTTCCTCTGGCATAGCTATGCAACTCTTTAACCGACCATGGAGTGAACAAACCTGATGCCTGCTTACTCATACAGATAGAATATGCGTGATCCTCTGTATTAAGGATTAGATGACTTAGCTCGTGAATAACAGTCGCCGCAATATCATCAACATGCATGCGACCAGTATGTATATAAGATAATGCGATATATTTTTTGTTAGTTCCTTTTTTGAAGTCTTTTGCATCTGTAGCCTTAACATATCCTATAGTATCCCCTCCCGCTTCATATAACTCTTCTGCAAGATCAAAATGCTCTGGCGCTAAACTCGTCATCCTTCTTCTGATTTTATTTAAAGAATGGGTGAGTTTCTTCACCGTTGCAGAATCATCTTCATTCAATAATTCTTTTAGAATTTTTCTTGTGTCATCCGATAATTTACGCCGCTCCAGCGCCTCGAGAGCGACATTAACCTGCTGTTTAGCCGTCGTAATGATAAATGGCAAGAGTCTTTTTAATCTTTCCTCAGCTGGATGCATAATTCCTATTCCTATTAATTACACTATCGTGCATACATTTTTATTATCCCAAAGCTCAGGGACTTAATAATTACTCATTCGCAAACCGGTACGCATTTAATGCAACGGTTCTTTGCGTAAATTGTTTTAACAGTGCCGGATTCACCTCCCGGTGATTTTCCTTATCCTGCTGCATCATCCACAATAACGTTTCAGCAGTGGTTCCATTACGCTGTAGATCTTGTCGTATCTGATATACCGCCGTTTTTAATTCCGACACGGTCATATATTGGCTGTGCTTCTTTTCGGCATTCAGCAGGCGGATTTCAAGCTCATCCAGATGCTTATTTGCAAGAATAAAACCATCCAGCGCCGGAATATCCCCCGCCTTTTCATCTAATGTACGCCGCCATTGCAGGCTGTATTCATTGCCCGGATATGCCTTTTCCAGATGGTCAGACAATATTTCACCGTGGCGCAGCAGGATATCTGCCGGTTGCTCACTGATCCACGTCAGAACAGGCGCAGCATCGGCTAATACCGCCTCTTTTTGCGCACTCAGTTCAGATTCTTGAACGTTATTCCAGGCATCATTCAACTGACGTTCACTTCGCTGCAATGCCAGTAACGGCGCGCTCAGCTTTTCACTTAAACTGCGTGTCTGTGATGAGAACCAGAACGCCGCTGCCACGGCACAAACTGCTATGCCCGCTGCCATTCCACCGAGTCCCCATAATAACGGGCGCAGGCGCGGTGCCTCAGCCAGCTGAATTTCCGGGGCCTGGACATGGGGCATAATGTCGTCGGTCACCGCTTCAGAGGCTTTTTTATCATTGGCCGGTTGTGACGTATTTTCCACCGCGACCGGCAAGGGTTTTGTGACTTTGAGTTGTACCGGGTAAGGCACGGAACGGCAGCGAACTTGCAGGAAATAATGCAGATTGTTCAGGGAATCATGGCTGCGTGATTGCAGGTTTTTAGACTGACCGCAGAGTATGCCGATACTTCTCTCTACCTGACGCATCTCCCCACTGTTTTCCGGCCCGTACTCCAGCGTATAAATATGCGTCGCCACATTGGCATTGAACCAGTCGATCAACTGCTGACGCTGCTGAACGGCGGCTACCGGCGGCCAGCAGCGCTGGCTGTTGTGTGTAAATGCCGTCGACAGCAGATCGAGCGCCAGCGCCAGCCCTTTCCAGCTTTTGAGCCGCAGATTGATGAGACAAAACCACATGCCGCTTTGCAGGTCATAACCGTATTCATGAAATAGCTGAAAACAACGTTCTTCCAGTGCATTCCAGTCCAGTCTCGCTGGCAGGCTTCCGCTCAGGTGGCTCAGCTCACTGCTCAGCAACAGGAACGATTTGCTGAGACGCGGATCATGTCCGTTAATTTTTAGCGCACGTAAATTCACCCGGTTTTTCATGGTTATCCTTTTCCTGCCATTCAGACGGATTGTTTAGCCACTGAGTTTTTCGCGGCAGGCTGTTTGATCAACGTAAGCTGACCTTTACTGACCCCAAGCTGCAGGCGAATAGCGGTTTTGTTTTCCAGCGCCAGTAAACGGTCAGTCAGTAATGGCAGTAATTCCCGATTCAGTACGGCATCAATTTCGCGGGCTCCGCTTTGCTCAACCTCACAGCGGCTGGCAATGAACTCCACCACTTTTTCGCTGTAGCTCAGTGAGGAATGACCTTCACCAGCACCGCTAAAGCGTTTGCACACTTTATCGATTTTGAGACGGATGATTTTGGCCAGTGTTTCGCCCACGACGGGCAGATAAGGGATCAGTTGCAACCGTCCCATTAGCGCCGGACGGAAAAATTGATCGAATTCAGGCCGCAGAAGCGCCGTCAGTGATTTCTGATCAGTGTTTCCTGAGGCGCAGGCGGTCATCACCCGATCGCTGGCCAGATTACTGGTCAGAATAATCAGGGTGTTGCGGAAATTAATCAGCTGGCCTTCGGCGTCTTCCATCACACCTTTGTCAAATACCTGATAAAAAATTTCCATCACATCCGGATGGGCTTTCTCAATTTCATCGAGCAGGACGACGCTGTACGGACGACGGCGCACCGCCTCGGTCAGCACACCGCCCTGCCCGTAACCCACGTACCCAGGCGGAGAGCCTTTCAGGCCGGACACGGAATGGGCTTCCTGATATTCGGACATATTGATGGTAATTAGACTTTGTTCGCCGCCGAAAAGCAGCTCAGACAAGGCCAGCGCGGTTTCTGTTTTCCCGACGCCGGAAGGCCCGGCCAGCATAAAGACGCCGGTCGGTTTAACCGGATCCGCAAGATTGGCGCGTCCGATGCGGATTTGCTGCGCAATGTCCGCTAGTGCATGGGATTGCCCGATCACCCGGCTTTCCAGACGAGCGACCAGATCACCGAGTTGTTGCTGCTCTTTTTCCATCATCCGGCCCAGAGGAATACCGGTCCATCCAGCCACCACATCCGCCACACAGGTTGCATCCACACAGTCATACACCATCGCCTGTTCTTTATGCATCTCAGCAAGTTGCAGACGTAAAGCGGCAATCTGCGCGACATCCTCAGTACGATTAATCTGCGCCACAATCTGCTGTTGCTGACGCCAGAGCGGCAGCAGTGCTTCTAAACTTTGCATCAGTTCGCTTTCACGTTGATCGAGCCATTTAACCCGTGAGAGGTTATCGCCCTCTTTCAGTAAACTTTCCCGTTCAGTGTGGATGTTGGCGATCATCGCATTGAGATCTTCGATCTCTTTGGGCTCATGACATTGTGAAATCGCCACACGGGCGCAGGCGGTATCCAGCAGGCTAATGGATTTATCCGGCAACTGGCGGCCAGAAATATAGCGGCTGGAGAGACGCACAGCGGCCACCAGCGCACTTTCGAGGATCTGCACGCCATGATGTTTGCTGAGGGCAGGTTTCAGTGAACGCAGCATGGCGGTGGCGCTCTCTTCGTCAGGCTCCGCCACTTTGATCACCTGAAAACGGCGTGCCAGAGCGGCATCCTTCTCAAAGTATTTTTTGTATTCTGCCCAGGTGGTCGCTGCCACCACGCGCATTTCTCCTCGCGCCAGCGCCGGTTTAAGCAGGTTAGCGGCATCGTTCTGACCTGCCTGACCGCCCGCACCAATCAGCGTATGCGCCTCATCAATGAACAGAATAACCGGAGACGGGTATTCTTTTACTTCACGCAGCAGGGTTTGCAGACGGTTTTCAAATTCCCCTTTCACGCTGGCGCCGGCCTGAAGCAACCCCATATCCAGCGACAAAATCTCCATCGTCTTCAACGCTTGCGGTACGGTGCCATCCGCAATACGTTGTGCCAGCCCTTCAACCAGCGCAGTTTTCCCCACGCCCGGCTCACCGGTCAGCACCGGATTGTTCTGACGGCGGCGCAACAGCACGTCGATCAGCTGACGTATTTCCTGCTCGCGCCCCAGCGCAGGATCCAGTGACGCATTACGCGCCTGTTCAGTCAGGTTACGGGTAAATTTCATCACCGCAGAATCAGTATTGTGGCGGGTTGCAGCAGGATGATTCGTGGCCTGTGCTGGTGCGCAGGCATCGTGCAACAACCGGTCAGCGCGATCGGTCTGACACAGCAGCGCCTGCTGTAAGGCTGATGACAGATGGATCTGATTGTCTTTTTCACTGGCAATCAGGCTGCCCAGAAAGGCCTGTACAGGCAGTTGTGTTTGCTGCCAGCAGGCACTGGCGTGCAGCCAGGATTTCTCCAGATGTTCGACCAGCAATTCAGACAATACCGGGCTGCGGGTGTTGCCGCTACGCAGGTGATTGAGGCTGATTTTCAGCGCATCAATCAATGTATCGCCCCGCAAGCCAGCACTCAGACAGAGTTGCTCAATCAGCGCAGGGTTGCGGGTCATCAGGGCAAGCAGTAAATGCTCGACGTCTACTTCGTGATGCGTACGGCTGACGGCCAGGCTGATCGCGGCGTCAAGACACTCGCGCGCTTCGACATTCATTTTCTCAACAATTTGCTTCAGGTAGTTACCCATAAATAATCCTGCTTAATTTTTACAATCGGTGTCCTGAACGGACGTTCAATGACATTCGGTGATACGGACAGGCAGTTGTGAGAACGCGCTCTTCAGTGCCGTTGGTCGTTTTTTTTCCGCGTTTCTGCTGCCGGCTTCCTGCTGCGCCTGCGCATTATCATTCAGTGCCTGACTGAGCGCCTGCCACTGGTGCCAGCTATCCTGGATCAGATTCTGTGCAGCGGACTGATAACGAACCATGACTTCTTTTATGCCCAGAGCCGCCAGTTGTGCTGCCTCATCAGGAAAATCCTCGGCTTTGAAGCGGTGTTGTCCGTCTGAGATATCGTGCAGGAAATCCGGCCAGGCAGCGTCACCAAAGTATTCATAAGTCAGGTCGAAACCCGGGAAATTGATCATCAGCGTTGCACGACTGCAATGGCCCGGACGCCAGTGAAACGTCGCCTGTTCGCTGAAGTTCATGCTGTTGAGTTTCCACTGTTGCTCATCACAGAACAGCGTCAGGCGGGTGCCCACCGGCATCAGTCGTGCCCCGCCCGGAATGGTGGCAGGCAGGCTTTTGAGTGTCAGTTCCAGCGGTTTGGCTTCCAGTTCCGCCATCTGCGCCTCCAGCTCGCTTTGTTCATCTTTCAGCGCGGACAGCGCATCGTCATTGCGGGTACTTTCACGTTCAGGCATCGCCAGCACATCATCCGGGCGCAGAACGTGATTAACCATCCGCAGGAATTCCGGTGTCAGTCCCGGCGTCTGCCCGTTGAACTCGCCTGCTTTTGGCCCGTTATCTTCCACCACCAGTACACTTTTTGCCGGTCCGCGGATAAAGTCAGACAGGTATTGCCACGCCAGATCCTGTTGGTCGTCGTACTCCAGACGGCTGGCGTTATTTTCCATCGGCCACAGCACCCGGCTTTGCCATTGCTGCTCAAGCCAGCAGGCAGAACGCTGCATGGCATGCGCCACCAGCCAGCGTGCATCGTTCTGATACAGTGCCCACACGGCGTTGATGGCAAAATCATCGTGTTCCGCTGACAAACTTTTACGCATCACATTGAAACGGCTATCAAGCAGTTGCAAAGGATTGCTGTCTCCGGCAGCGCCGGTCTGGAACAGCCCGCGGGTCAGCCGGTCGCTGCTTTTCGGCGTGGCAAACACGTCCGCAACCGCTGCATGCAGGCTGGTTTGCCAGGCATTCCAGTTTTTGATATTGAGATCGGAAACCACCGGCTTCAGCGTTTTGCTGTCGATTTTCAGCCATGTTGCAATTTTCTTCTGAACAGACTGCTGGAACTTACTGATGCGCGGTACCAGCGCACCCGGTACCGACATGGCCTGTAACTGATTCAACCGGCGCAGTTCGCGCAGCCAGCGCGCGGCGTCATGAGCGCTGATGTCCTCTAGCTGTTCATTGATGTAACGGGCAAATTTCATCGACGGGCTGTTACCCTGATCGAGCGCAATCAGTGCGGTTTGCCACTGTTCGTGAGTCAGAGCCGGAGCCGATTGCTGATCCATCGCCAGCATCATCGTCATCCATTGCGTCTGACGCAGCGCAGGCCAGCGCTGTTCAAAGGCAGCCAGTTCAGGCATAGGAACCTGCTGACTGCCAGCGCGGCGGATCTCCTCCAGCCAGTTCTGAATTTGCGCGGTGCCCTGTAGCGTCCACAGCCCGCTGATCTGGGTTTTATCCTCAGACCAGGGCAGGAAATCCGTCAGATTCACCGGCGTCAGATCGTCTGAAGGTGCCACCAGCCATGCCATCTGCGGATCACTGTTGACCAGACGTCCCAGCAATTCACGCAGTACCGCAAGTTGTTCACCACCTTCCGGCAACTGTAACAACGCGCGTTGCAGCACCACATCCTGCTGAGGGGGTAAAGGCACCGTTGCCCCTGTCATGCTCAGCGCCGCCGGAACCGGTGCCCGTTTTACCAGCGCACTGACAGGCTGTTTTTCCCACATAGCCTGTTTGGTGATAAGTGTGCTTGCCAGGTCCAGGATCAGGGCGCGTTTTTGCTGTGGAACAGCGTCGTTGAACTGCTGCTGGTAGTTATCTGCTATCTCATGCAGGTTCACCTTGTCGCGCGGGGATGCCGCAAGAATGCTGGCCTCAAGCTGCGCATGGCGATGGTTGATAACAGGAACAAAAGGTAAATATTTCAGCGGATGCGCGTTCCAGCCCTCGATGTTTTCAAGCTGCTGTACCTGCGCCATGATATCCATTTGCGTGGGCGTGCCGTCAGTGAGGTGGCGGGTGAAATAACCGGAAACCAGCAGATACATTATCGCCAGCGCACTGCAGGTCATCGCGCCCCATTTGTGCAGATAGCGACGGCCAAACCCAACAGGTTCAATATCTCGCTGGCGGCTTAGCGCAGGCAATAACCGGGTCATCAGATCATGGATAAAGAAAGCCTGACGCGAAGCACTGTTTTTGCTGACGGGTTCAGTGGCGGTAAACCAGATGCCACCCAGTGCCGCAGGCTGAAAGTAAGCGTCCGGTTCGCACAGGGCGGCCAGATAACGCTGCATTGCCGGTTGCAGTTGCGGCAGTTGTTCCGGGAAATCCATCAGCGCCAGCGTTTCGCCATCCGGTTCACCACCGGAAAGCATGCTCACACGCACTTTATCCAGGCCGTCCTTCACGCACGCAAACAGCGGATCCAGCAAGGCCGGATCTTTCCCGTCGACGACAGGCGAGTCGCGCCAGTAGTAACCCAGCGGTTGCTGACGTTGTACTGCTGAGAGTTTATTAGCCCAATGGCTGAAGCCAGGCATCCGGTCACAGCAGGTGATAAACAGATACACCGGCAGACGACGTCTGACTTTACTCACCAGCGGTTCGATCTGCGTGCGGATATGCCGCGCATGCAAATGCAGTTCCGCATCATCTTGTTCAAGCAACTCACTGACCGACACGCACACCACGATGCCAGCTGGCGCAGGCAGACGGGCGCACCAGTTCACCAGCCGCAACCAGCCGCGCTCGAAGGCCGGGGTTTTACTCAGAAAATGGCTGGAGAGATCGAGAAAACCTGCAGAGCGAAAAAACCACCAGCGTAGGGTGCGGGTCGGCACCACCAGAGAGCTTTCCGGTTCATTGGAAAACAGCGGTAATCCTGCACCGGCCATCAGCGTCGTTTTACCACTTCGCCCGCCAGTCAGGACAAACCAGGGTATTGGCTGTTTGCGTCTTCTGATACGCTTAATTACCGCGGCACCGGTTTTCCAGTGTTCGAATAAAACATATTCCAGCCGGGTAAGTTTAAATTTAGCCTTCAGCGAGGAAATATATTTCGCCTGCGCAATACCGGAAACTGATCCCCAGACAAACCGGGAGAATAAAACGACGACGATCAATATCAGCCACAAAATGAATGCATGCAGAAGTGTCTGTTCTAAAGCGACGGACATGACGACGCAGATAATAAGCAACAGGCACAGAAATAGTGTCCATGCGACAAAGGAAAGTAATTTTTTAAACATAATTTACCTGAAGAATATCCCTAAGCCGGTGGAAAGAATCACTAAATAAATGATCACAGGCAATGCAAGCAACAGCCCTTTACGCTGGCGTAATCTTTTCACTACCGTTTTATTTTTTTCACCGCCTGTGTCCTGTTCAACCAGCAAAGCATCATTCGGCCACTGACGCCAGGCCTGTGGCAAACACTGCCGCTCATCTTCGATGCGCTGTTGCAAAAGCTGCGCATCCTGTGAGGTGTATTTTCCGTGAAAACCCATCAGCAGACAGAACAAATACACCATTCTCAGCTGTATATTATTTTTATCGGTTTCATCCAGCCGGTCGAAAAATGCTTCACCACCGACAGAAATATCAAAATAATATTTCTGCAAAAGATCCCCCCGCCATTCTTTCACCCAATCCGCGCGGGATCGTAATACCCGCTCATCCACCCACAATACCACCGCAAAATAGGCATCCTCGCATTCGGTCGTTTCATGATGACGTTCTGATTCCAGCAGCGCCTGTTGTAATAAGGTAATGCTTTTTTCGCGAAACGCGTTGTAGTCCGGATATTCCTGCGGATGAATAAAAAACGCCGTCACATAACGAAACAACGGTAAATAACAATTGAGTAAACTCATCATGATGGCACCACAAATATAATCTGCACCTGAAGATCTTCCGGCATATCAGGCCAATAGAAGGAAATGCTGTTGTGCTGCCGGGCTTTATTCCACAATTCGCTGTCCTGCTCGACGAGGAAATAATGCGAATCGCTGCGGTTTGGCACGCCACGCGGTGGCTGTGGACAACGGATCACCGGGATGCCCGGCAGAGCATGCTGGATCAGCGGTTCGATCATTTTTGGCGAGGCCAGTTTGATGCCGCCCGGATTTTTGATCTGACGATTTTCCATCGGCATGCTGGCAGAACGTAACAGCAGCAGTACCGTTTCGGCATTTTTACTCTGCATGCTGTCAAAGTTTCCGGTGAACACGCCCTGAAGATCGTTTTCCAGTGTGATGTAGGTATTATCTTCAAGTACCAGACTGTTCAGCAGGGTAATCAGCGTCTTACGGGCACTCTCGAAACAACTCAGCAAATCATTGTGGTTGTAGGTTTGCAGCGGATTTTCGCCGTCATGCCACTCTCCCAGAAAGGAGCAGCTGTCATTGAATGAGGAAAGATCGCCCACCAGCTGGCACAGCATGTTATAGACCTGCCACGGATGAACCTGACGTGCCTGACAGAAATTTTTCAGTTGAGGCAATACCCGGTTGAGAGAGCGCATAGCTAACAACTGTGTCACCTGATCGCCACGCTCGGCATCGCTGACCAGTCGCTCTGAGCGTTTGTATTCTTCAAGCTTTCTGGCCCGCGCACTCAGTTCGAAATAGATAGTGTCAATCAGCTTGCCGAGGCTGAATGATCCAAAAAGCGTTACGGAAGGTGGCGAAAATGTTGGATCGAGGATCACCCGTTCGTTTTCATAACGCAGACGGGTGAGTGGAATGCATTCGCAATCAACCGCATCGTCTTTTTCAATGTCCGTCAGCAATCTGACGTTGTAGCACAAGCGGGCCACTGCGGCGTCCGGCGCATGGTCATAGACATCTTTCATCACCCGCTCTTCGCTGGTGTTGATCCAGCGCGTGACGGCGCGATCGTGCTCTTTTTCCAGCGTGGTGACATTGCTGTGCAGCGGATCAAAACGACGTACAGCCAGCCAGAGGGTCATTGGCTGATCGCGCTGTTTCCAGAAATCACGGAAGTTACGTTGTTCTACGCGGCTGTTACCGGGCTGAGACAGCAGAGTACCGCCGGGTAAAATACAACGGATCTGCTCGACACTGATCACATAATCGTTCAGTGCCGCTTCATTAATACTGACCTCAATCAGCCCGTAATTATAGGGCTGTGCCAGACGCAAATGCTCCGCGAGGTTCCATTCGTAATGCAGGTCAAGTGACTGAAAATGCTGCGGTTGCAGATAAAGCCCCGAATGCCAGTAAATCTGCTGTTGTTCTGGATACATTATTTTTTCTCTCCGGCAACAGGAACATCTGAACTGACAATGCTTTCACTGCCTAAGGTGACAGAAAGGGTGACCGGCGCTAAATGCGCCTGCCAGACTGGTTCCCACCAGCCTGTACTTTCAGACTCCACCGGCACCCCTGCGCTGACCATGTGTTTCTTCATCGGGAACGGATAATAGCCCGCCACCAGCGCCACATTGCGGGTATCCCTGGCGCGGTCGATATGCACTGTGTTGGTTTGTCCCGGCATCATGACGTAACGATCTACCTGCAAAACGTCGCCTTCGCTGCCGGCACCAGCAAACAAACTTTTCAGCGTCGCGGGGTTACCCAGAATTTTATCCAGCGTCGGTTTATCCCTGGCTTGCAGCAGTAATACCGTACAACTGTTGGGCATCTCATTGAGGCTGTTCAGCCCCGGTTCCGCCCGCAATTTCAGCGTGATAGCCCCGTTGGCGAAAGGCGCAGCCACTTCGCTGATCGCCTTCTGACGGCCCTGATCATTATCAGACGCACAACCTGTCAGCAGCATGACACCGAGCATCAGTGTGGTCAGTCCTGTTTTCCACCTCATTCTCTGCCGTGCCCTTTCAGTACTTTGTTGATATCACGCATACTGCTGTCGTCCTGCAACATCTCTTCCAGCCATTCCGTCAGTGTCATCGCTGCCCAGCGCGCCGCACGCTCCATCAGAAAAGGGACGGGGCTTGACGGTTCGGTCTGGCGGAAAAAATGGGCAATGGTCAGCATCTGGCTGATGGCCAGATCCCGTGACATCGTTTGTTTTTTAGTGTTATTCATCAGTGAGCTGACGTCAGTGCCCTGCTCATCTTCGTCAGGCGTTAATACGTTAAGGGTCATCACGTCGTCATAAGCCGGTGCCGCACGGTCAAACAGGCGTTTCACAAATTCCTGCATTTCAGCGGTTGCACTGCGCATCTGCCCCATCGCCAGAGAATCGGCCTGCGGATTCAGCTGACCATAGAGGGCTTCAAGCGTATCCAGCGTGGTCTCCAGTTGGGTTAACGCCTCGTTCTGCGCGATAACTTTCTGCGGATCCAGTGTGGCGGCCCAGCGGTTGAACGTATCCATAGAGAAATCATCGTCACTGCCTCGTTCGGCAGCGCTATCTGGTTTCATCGTCACCCGGTGTTCATAGGCGAGCACCTTACGCCAGTGATCCAGTGTGCTTTCCGGCTGCCCGAACAGAGGATGACAATGCATCATCTGCGCCAGCTGGCGATCCAGGCGATTGATCATGCCGTGGCGGATTACCGCGCCGTCCTCATCCATCTCCGGCCAGCCGTTTTGCCAGTAATTTTGTATAAACGGTATCAGAAAACCGATACCGCCCAGCAGGCCGCTGATCCCGTGCTGATGGCTCAGACCTTCAATAAGCCAGCAGGCCACCTGCAAATCCTTGCTTTCTTTCTGTAGCACTTGCGAGCTTAAGCGGACGACTTTGCTCCAGTCGGCTTTACGCAATTCAGTAGCCCATTCGCCCTGCGGCAAATAGTCAGGATCACTTTCCCGCGCCTCGCGGATTTCGTTATAGACCTGTTCATATTCCATGTTGCGGCCAGCAGGTTGTTCAGCGCTGACCGGGGCGAACAAGGGCTCAAAATTCATTATCATTTCAATGCACTCTAGGAAATTAATACGGTCGGACAACCCGCAACAATGGTTCCGCCATGCGCTGTGCTGTCGCCCATCCGCGCTGCAGGTTTACCGCCAATCAGCACTTTCGCACTGCCCATGACAACCGTATCCGGTGGCCCAACACACACTGCCATCGATCCCATAGTCGCAGCGGGCATACCTCCTATGAGCACTGTTGGCGTACCGGGTGTAGTCACCGGCCCGCCAACGTGTGGGATCGGGGGTAAGCCGGGCGTCACCATCGGGCAAACATGCATGTCACCAACGCGAGCGGCGGGTTGTCCCATCAGTCACCTCCACGGGCAGCGTGCCATTGAGAAAGTAACGTTTGTGCCCCCTTCAGTGGTGCGTCTTCCGTCGCGATCGCCACGCTGAGTAATTTCAGCGCACAATGGAGCATCAGGCGGGACAAATGGGGTTCCGGATACACCGCATCAAACTCTGCGGGAGTCATGCTGCCTTGCATCCAGAACAGGGATAAGCCGAGTGCGCCAACCGGGGTATCAAAACCGAGCCGTTCTGCCTGCTGGAAAATACGGAAACGCCGGTCATCATCAGGCTCTGCCAGCCACTGATGGATTTCACTGGCACATTGCTGCACCGCAGGTTCATGTGATTCCGGGCGGCCCAGCGCCTGTTGCAGCGTCCATGCCAGCAGTTTCTCCTGCACGGAATCAGCAACCACACTAGCCAGTGCGTCTTCCCAACGTTCTGCGATCATCAGCTGCGCCGCGTTTTCGGCGCCGTTTTGCAGCGGGTTATAAACAGCAAGCGCTTCTGGCGTGAGCAGTTTTTCTTTCATGTTATTCATTTCCTCAGCCAATCATCGTCACGCCGCCCTTGATCTGGGTCATACCACTACCCTGAACAGTGACCATCGCGCCTTTAAGTTCTGCCGTGCCCTTCCCTTCAATTTTGATCGTGGTGCCGCTCAGCGTAATGCCGGAAGGAGAAAGGGTAATTTTGCTGCTACCGACTTTTAATTCGATAGACTGGGTGGATTCAATAACGCAGGCTTTATCCGCTTTGACCGTGCTGCCGCCACCGCTGATGTTTAGCTGATGGTTACCGCTGGTCAGGCTTTCCTGCAGGTTGCCTTTAATATCCAGGACATAATCGCCCTGTTTGAGTGTCAGGTTTTCATTACCTTTGGTTAACTCGGTCGTGCGGTTCTCACCAATGGTTTCATTGACATTTTTGGTAATACGGGTGGTGACATCGTTTTTTACCGTCAGCAGCAGATCTTTTTGCGAGGTGATGAGCAGACGCTCTTCGCCTTTTTTATCGTCGAAGCGCAATTCATGGCCTTCTTCAACATTGCCATTGAGGGAACTGCGTGAAACGAATCCGGCATGATTTTTCTCTTCAGGCAGGCTCAGCGGCGGCTTGTTTTGCCCGTTGTATACCGAGCCGGTCACCAGAGGATAATCAGGGTTGCCATGCACAAAGCTGACGGTAACTTCGCTGTTGACGCGAGGCAGGAACATGGCACCGAAACGTCCGCCCGCCCACGACTGCGAAACCCGCACCCAACAGGAACTGCCATCGTCATGTTTATTTTCACGATCCCACGGGAACTGAATTTTGATGCGACCATATTCGTCCGTGTGGACTTCTTCTGACTTCGGTCCGACAACGATGGCTGTCAGAATACCGGCGATTTCAGGTTGTCTGGTGAGGCACGGCGGACGCCAGGAAAGGCTGTCCTTCAGTACCGTGAGCGCGCAGCCAAAATCAGGCTGCCCGTCATCAATGTTGCTTGATGCATGCATATGAACCGACTTGATTCGGTAGTTTCCCTGACAGGAAGGGTGTCCGCTCAGAAGGAATTTATCGCCGCAACCTAACCCCCACACGCTGGCCTCGGCGTAAAACAGCTGATTATCTGCCTCAAGCTGTTCCATCTTCAGCCGGGCTTCAGATTGCAGTAATTCGCGTTTTTCATGGCCGTGCGCATCCACATAGCTGACACCCGGCACGGAATAATCCGCGTCCACCGCTTTCGATTCGCCTTCCACACTGGCTGCCTGCACCATGTTAAAACCTTTAAGCATTACGGAAGAGGCTGCCAGCGAAGAACAGGCCACCCAGTTCAGGATACCGACACCATCGCCTCGCCCCTGCAGTGGCATAAAAGGTAACTCCGCCGTTTTACCCGACTGATGGCTGGACGGGTGATCAGCCAGTACCAGGGTATGTTGCCCGGCATCATGCTGGAAAAAGTAATAGATCCCTTCCTGCTCGAGAAGACGACTAATGAAGTCAAAATCGGATTCGCGATACTGAATACAGTATTCACGCGGCTGATAAGTCGCACGCAGGCGTAAATCAATGTGGCTGATGTTCTGCTGACGAAGCAGTTTGCACACTAAATCTGGCACGGTAATATTCTGGAAAACGGCCAGATTACGCCCGAGACGCAGCAGCGCCATTCGCGGTTCCAGCGTGCCGGTGAAGGTGCTGATGCCATTGACACTATTGTCTTCTTCAATGTGTGTCAGTACACCATGCACGTAGCGCTTTTGGTTGCCCCGGCCAATCTCACAGGCCATTTCATGCCCCAAAAAACGTCCCATCTGTGGAGTGATTAACGACGTGCGAAACCGGATCTGGTAGCTGAAGGTGTCAGAGAATTGTTCATCGCCTTCGATATGCATCAGCGTCAGTGAATCAGCGGCACTGCCAACGAAACGGATAAACCGGTTGTCTTGTCCTACTACGTTCGACATTTTTTATTTTCCTTCCCGGCAGACGGGTAAACGAATTTTATGCTGGCCTGCACCCCCGGAAGGCCCGAGGCAAATATCCAGCCCGAGTTGCCCGCTTCCCAGCGGGGTAACGACGTTCGCTGTATTGTCGATCAGCAGATCAATATCGAAATCCAGACCCTGACCAACATATTCGCGCAGATGCGACCACAAATTTTGGTAGTGCTTTCCCTTAGGCAAAAAAAGACCGGCGTTCTTCATCGGCACCGGCCCCAGCGTCACCGTAAAATGTGACTGCCGGTCCCAGTACACGCTGCCAAGCATGGGGGCTGCGGCCAGCGTTTGTGACGGTTCCCCCAACCGACAACACTGCGCCTGATCCATCACCTGCCATCCGCCGGTAAAAGGCGTGACTTTCGCCGCCACGGAAAAGCGGTGTTTTAACCAGGTTTCAACGTTGAGCATTGAGCGCACTGAATGCGCAAATAAATCCGCAAACTGCTCCTGCTGCTGAGATGGTGTACTGTTTGCCACACCGGATAATGCATGAATGGCCTGACTCAGCGGCCGTGTTGCACTGAATTCCGCCATGGCGTAATAGTGATATTTCTGCCAGGCGAGATAGCGCAGGCTATGCAACCTGTGATTAAAAATGTCCAGAAAAGCTTTGGCTGTTTTGTCGCCATGGCGGTAATAGCGGTCGATCATCCACTCGGTGTATACCGTCGGTAACGCGCCCAGTGCCCCTGTCAGTCCGTGGGCCGCTACTTCCACTTGCCAGCGCTGCTGATCCAGCGGGGTTATTGACGTAATGTCACCTTTCGGCGCATCCAGTGAGAGCGGCGAAATGAAATAAAGCTGCGTTTCCAGTGCCTGTTGGCTGTTTTTTCCCTGTGTTCTGGTCAGCCTGCGTAACATCAGCCTCACCTGCTGGAAAAAGTTATGCGGACTGAGGATATTACTTAGATCCATGACAGTCTTCCTGCCCGCACAGGCCATGTCCGTGCAGTTTCACCCGATGAGTCAATGCAGGTGATCACCCGAGTGAAACTATTAACCGGTGCGTACAACGCCAGGAAACAATCAATAAAGCGACACAGCAGGAAATACTCGACTTCTTCGGCCGCTTCGCTGGCAAAGGTAATGCGGATCTCAATCCCCCGCGCCATAGAACGGGGATCCAATGGCGCCAGCCGGGTAACGACCGGGCTGGAATCAACACGCAGGATCAGGTTAATTAAACGGGTAATACCTGGATTATCGACAAAGTTGTACAGCGCCAGTGACTCCCTGAGTACACGGGCTCCTTCCGGTCCGCTGATCAGCATATGGTTGAGTGAAAGCTGAGAAATCAAACGCCAGCGCGTAGCCTGTTTCACCGGCGGCCTGACCGGCAGCGTCGGGCGTGTCAGCGCGATAATTTTCATCCCCGCAATCGGCAGCTCTGATTCGAAATCGCCATCAGGATCGCCGTTGCGCATGGCTCCCGGAATATCACGATTGGTGCAGGTCAGATTCATGCTGACGATGTCGCAACCAGGCGCTAACGGGCTTTCTCCCCGGTCAGAAAAGGCGATAAATAACGATGTGGCGACACCGTTATTTTGGATGGTTTCGCGGCGCATACATTGCCAGAACAAACCGCTTTCACCGTCGCTGGCTGAATGGTCTAAACCAAACAACGGATATATCGGGCGGGACTGCGTTTCATTGCCCAGCTTGCGCATCGCCGACACGCTGTCTACAGACCAGACTTCCATCGCATCCTGATGACGAATGTCTGGAATAATCGGATACTCTGCTGTTTCGTGATCAGGTGAAATCGGTTCGGCCCGGTGGGCGAAAAGATTCACAGCAGGCGTACAGTTGAGCAGAAACAGGTTTTCGTTCACCGCACCGGCTATTTTCTCCAGTTGGCGCGCTATCATGCAGCGGTTAAATTTCACCACCAGTGAAAGCTCGCTTTGACTCCCCGCCACCATGCCAGCAGGCAGCGGTATATCAATAAAATGAAATTTTTGCGGAAAGAAGAAATAGTCCTGCAGCAAGCTGTGAGTGGGTGAAACCCGCGAATCACCGGCAAGCAGACTTTCATTTTCGCCGAAACCCACGGCACGGATAGCCTGCGCTGACAGCGTATAACTCTGCCCTTGCTGGAAAACTGTCAGTGATTCAACTTCGCTGCACAACAAGGTATAAAAGATGTTTACGATGCGACTGGCGCCGCTGAGATGCAACCTCAGAGAATCCGCCGCCAGTGTGGCACCAGGCCAGACCGACAACTGTATTTTCAGACTCCAGCTCATGTCATCAGCATCCAGATGCAGGCTGGCTTTATACAGACTGACAGGCTGAAGCGTAACCGGATAAATGGTGCGGAAACGGCAAACCTGCCCGTTCACCGGACGGGAATATAATGCCGTTCCGGCGTCAATGCGGTTACTGGCGGTCAGCGCACTGACTTTACTATCCGGCTGCATCTGTACGATGCAAACCGAAGGAAAAGGACGCAGAAATTGCGGGGCCAGCACCGTCAGTAATGCATCAGTCACTTCCGGCATATCCTCATCGAGACGTTGCTGAATCTGCGCCGTGACCAGCGCAAAGGATTCAATAATTCGCTCAATATGCGGATCTTCTGACGTGCCTTCTGACATTCCTAAACGTCTGGCGACTTTTGGAAAATGACGGGCGAACGCCTTTCCCTGCGTTTTGAGATAAGCGAGTTCATTCTGATAATAAGAAATTAATTTTTTCGCCAACATTATGAATACTCGTTAATCACGCAGAGAAAATTGACTGATAACATCGTCCCACATTAGTCGGTAGCGAACCTCACCATTGAGTGTTTCAGCATTAATAATGAATGAACATAGGCTTCCCAGTTCTTCACCGGGGGTCACGCAGACGTTTTTCAATCTTGGTTCAAAGCGTTGCAAGGCCATTTGAATACGTGATTGCATAATGGTATTGCGCTCAAGACGCGGTGTATCGCTGGAAAAAACATCACTGACGCCATAATTAAGTATCGACTCATTAATTAACGGAATATCGTCAATACGGTAACTTCGGGGGCGGGAAGACAAAAGCAGCAATATCTCATCAATTAACGTGCTGCTTTTGTCTTCTTCCTCAGAAATATCATTTTGGTCTTTCGGATTATTATCTGATAATTGCTGCAATAAACTTTTCATCCACAAACCTTAATACAGTGCACGTTTGCGGCGTGCACTGTTGTTTTGAAAAATTACAGCTTGGTGTTTTCTATGATATTCCAGCCTACCGGGCCATACTTCTTAGTTGTCCCACCGGGCTCGACCATTTGGGTTTCGAATTCAATGCGACCAAATACGAAACTCAGCGTCTCATGTGGGATCCCTCCGGCTTTGCTTGCACCGATTTGATGGCTGGTCAGTATGCAGTTCTGATAGGTCCAACGGACCATTTCATTATCTTTATTGTCCGTTTTAACATTCATCGCGACAATAATTTTTTTGATATTCGTTCCTTCAGCAACCATATTCATCAGATCAGTGGAAGTAGCGTCCATTTCTTTTGAGAATGAAACCTGCTCAAACCTAACGCCGTCGCTGTTCATTTGGCCAGTGCCATTATTGATTGCCGCTGAACTAAACACGCTATTACTCGTATAGTCAACAGCAATCCAGCCATTATATTTTTTATCACTTACGCAACCTGTAATACCCTCAATTTGCATAAATAAATTATCAGCATCTGACATTATTTTGTATCCTATTAATTAAATTTACGCATCCGTAGATGCTGGGAGTTCTGCTACCAAACGCAGTGACATACTGAGTCCTTCGAGCTGAAAATGAGGTTTAAGATAAGCGACTGCACGATAACTGCCTGGTGAACCTGGAACATCCACAACCTCAACAACAGCCTCACGTAACGGATGGCTCGCTTTAATTGCCGGGCCAACATTGTCAGAACCTACAACATATTGGTTGATCCAGTTTTGCAGGAAATTCTGGCATTCAGATTTGGACATAAAGCTGCCCACTTTATCGCGCACAATGGATTTCAAATAATGAGCAAAGCGCGATGTTGTCATAATATATTGCAGCTGACTTGATAATTTGGCGTTGGCATTCGCCAGCTCAGAATCGTACTTACGCGGTTTATTGGTCGACTGCACAGCGAAGAACGCCGCATAATCTGTACCTTTGCAATAAATGAGCGGAATAAAACCAAGCTCAGCGAGTTCTTTTTCACGACGATCAGAAATTGCCACTTCTGTCGGGCATTGCATGATCTTTTCGCCGGTCTGTGAAATGTAGTTGTAGGTCGGCAATGACTTCACTAAACCACCGCCTTCAACACCCCGGATCGCCGCGCACCAACTGTATTCTTCAAACGCCTCGACCATACGGCCTGCTAAATCATAAGCCGCGTTTACCCATAAATAGTTCGAGCCATCATTGTTTTCGTCGATTTTTTCTTCGAAATTAAACGCATCTACGGACACGGTTTTGGCACCGTAAGGCAGGCGGCCGATAACACGTGGCAATGTTAAGCCAACATAACGGGAGTCGTCGCTCTGGCGGAAGGATTTCCAGCGGGCATAGTCGGAGGTTTCAAACAGTTTGCCCAGATCACGCGGACGCGGCATCTCGGAGAAGGATCCCATCGCAAACATGCCAGGGTTCGCGGCACTCAGGAATGGCGCGTGAGCGGCGGCGGCAACATGTGAAATCTGTTCCAGCAGTTGCACATCTTCCGGCATGCAGTCGAATTCAAAATCACCCACAAAAGCAGAGTAAGGGTCACCGCCAAAGGTGCCGTATTCGCTTTCATAAATGCTTTTGAATAATGAAGACTGATCAAAGTCAGAGGCGGATTTAAAATCACGCAGCAGCTCTTTCTTTGTGCAGTTAAAAACGCGCACTTTGGTGTTTTCCGTGACGCTGCTTTGCACCAGCTTGTGCAAACCACGCCAGGAGGATTCCATACGCTGGAATTCAGGTGCTTGTATAATTTTGCTGACCTGAGAAGACAGCAATTCATCGATGGCGGCAATGCGCGCTTCGATGCTACCGACCAAATCATTGGAGACAATGACCGCACCCGATGCGACTTCCGACAGGAAGTTATCCAACTGACTTTTTACTTTATTACGATCGGATTCCCGGCGGATGGCCTGGGTATTATCAATAATCTGATCAAGATAATCGCCTGCCTGTTCAGCCTGGGCTGGAGCATTCATGACCTGGATATCACTCATTCTGCATCTCCTTTGGCAGGTTCCGCGTTTTTCGTCATACCCTCTAATAATTCAACCAACTGTTCTTTCAGGCGGTCATTGCTCGCCGTTCTGTTGCGCAAATCACTCAGTTGCTCGCGCAATTCAAGAAGTTTGCGCAACGGTTCCACTTGCATCGCCACGTTTTCAGGAGAGAAGTCATCCATAGAATTGAATTCCAGAGCAATAGCCATCTGGCCTTCTTTTTCTGGCAAGGTACTTTCAACCAACATTTCTACAGCCGGTTTCATTCCTTCCATAACATTATTGAAGTTGTCTTTATCAATGTGCGTAAAACGGCGGTCACGTAACGGCATGTCATCTTTGGAAAAATTCCCGATAACTCCCATCACCAGCGGTAATTCCTTTTTGGATTCAGCACCGCCAACTTCAACGTCGTACGTAATTTGAACGCGAGGGGGACGCGCCTTGCTCAACTTATATTGTGTATTGCTCACGGATAAATCACCATAATGTTAAAAAGGGAGAATTAATATGGCCGCAATAATAAACAGTAATTATTGTTTTTCACATATCTGATTGCTTACTAATACATTCACTTTTTCTAAATTATTTTAAATTTTGTTTTAAAAAACAAACTAATAGAGAGAAACCCTGATTGTTTTCATATAAAAAAAGAATTTATCGATATTTTATTTTCATATTCGTAATAATGAAGATTCTATTTTTTATAAGAACAAAAAAGTCCATTCCATATTAAATGATATTTATTGTTACATTTAATTTTTTTAACATTATGCGTTGAAAATTTATTTAAAAAAATGCCATGGAGGATGAAAAGTAACGATATTTCAATCAAATATAGCCTGTGCTAACATTCTTAACTAAGACTATAACACGTTGAAAATAAAGGTTTTTCTATTTTCTTTTTTGTGGCAAACTGCTCAACTCAATTAATAACTCGCCTTTTTGTTTCCAAAGGCCTGACTGGTCCGTTTTATGCAACTTTATACCATCCTCATTCTGGCGTTCGGTATGTCCATGGATGCTTTTGCGGCAGCGATTGGCAAAGGCGCTTCTCTGCACCGGCCACCGCTGAAAGAGGCGTTACGCACCGGGCTTATTTTTGGCGTAATCGAAGCGATTACGCCGGTGATCGGATGGGGGATCGGTCTGGCAGCCAGCCAGTTTATTATGAGTTGGGACCATTGGGTGGCATTCACCCTGCTGCTGATTCTCGGTATCCGCATGATCGTGGAAGCCTTCAGGAAAGGTCATGCGGAAGAAGATGCGCAGGCACCGCGCCGTCACGGCTTCTGGGTGCTGGTGACTACAGCTGTCGCAACCAGTCTGGATGCGATGGCCGTGGGTGTCGGACTGGCCTTCCTTCAGGTGAATATTCTGGTGATGGCACTGGCTATCGGTGCTGCCACCACCATCATGGCAACATCCGGTATGTTGCTTGGCCGGTTCCTCGGTGCTGCGATGGGTAAATGGGCTGAAATTCTGGGGGGCGTGGTGCTGATCGGTATTGGTACGTCGATTCTCGTCGAGCACCTGGGCCTGCTGGGCTGAGTTTTCTCCCTGCGTAAGGCAGCATCATTTTAATCACCGGAAACGCCATTGTATGCTTGACGCGAATATTGTCGGTGCAATGACTCCCGCTTCAATGGCAAAAAAGTCGGTCAGATTGTATTGAAGTGCGTGGTAAATATAAGGCGAAAAACCTATGCCGGTGACTTTTTTAAAATCAAGATATGACCCGTGACAGCCATAATCACTGAAAGCTTTTGCAAAGGCTAGCGTAAATATTATTTATGACTTATAGATAAACAGATCCAAAATTCATTATTCTCGCCTGTTATTTTAAATTTATGTTAAGGTTTTATAGATTCCACAGAGCAATTCCGTTTGAGATTATCTTCGCGCACAAAATCGATAAACGCCTGCAACGGCGCGGGGATCAGACGCCGGTCATTGTAGTAAAGATACGGCCCGGAAAACGACAGCCACCACGGCTGCAAAATGGCTTCCAGTTTGCCGCTGGAAATGGCCGGCCGCAGCCATTCTTCGAAAAGATAGATAATGCCAGCGCCCGCCACCGCCGTTTCCACGGCCAGATCCACCGCGCCACCGACGCTGACCACCAGCGGGCCGCTCACCTGCACGCTGAGACTTTCGCCCTCACGTTCAAACTCCCAGTCCGGCATGATCCCGCTGGCATAGCGGCCACGCAGACACCGGTGTTGTATCAGATCCCGCGGATGCGCTGGGCGGCCATGTGCGTTGAGATAATCCGGGGACGCCGCTGCGGCATAGCGCTGACGGTGCGGCCCGATGGGGATCGCCACCATGTCCTGCTCAAGGCGTTCGTCATAACGGATCCCCGCATCGCAGCCGTCACGAAATACATCCTGTACGTTACTCTCGGCGATAATCTCCAGCTGAATATCCGGGTAACGCCGGAGAAATTCCGGCACCAGCGCAGGCAAAACCAGACGCGTGGCACTGACCGGAACATTCAGGCGTAGCGTGCCACCGGGCGTATTGCGATAGTGGTTGAGGACATCGAGTGCCGCATCCACCTCATTCATGGCCGGGATCAGCTTCTCGAGCAATGCCCTGCCCGCTTCGGTCAGCACCACGGCGCGCGTGGTACGGTGAAACAGGCGGATGCCCAGTTGTTGTTCCGCGCGGCGCACCGCATCACTTAGCCGGGATGCATTGCTGCCCGTGACGCGCGCCGCCTCACGAAATCCCCCGGCTTTCGCCACTTCCACTACTGCGTGCAACAGCGCGATATCCATTGGCATTGTGCGTCACCCCGTACAGTTTGTCCTGATTTCACCGGATAGTTGCACAACCTGCCCGCAGCTACAATCCATGAACAATCACACAGGAGAATTCCATGTCACAACCCTCAATGACTTACCGCCTCGGCGACAGAGAAGTAGCGCGCTTAGGTTACGGTGCAATGCAACTGGCTGGTCCCGGCGTTTTTGGCCCGGTCAGGGATGAAGCACGGGCCATTCAGGTGCTGCGTGATGCCGTGGCATCTGGCGTTAATCACATCGACACCAGCGATTTTTATGGCCCTCATGAAACCAATAAGCTGATCAAAAAAGCCCTGTATCCGTATCCTGATAATCTGTGCATCGTGACCAAAGTCGGGGCACTACGCGATGAAAAAGGTGGCTGGTTACCGGCTTTCAGCCCGCAGGAACTGACGCAGGCGGTGGAAGATAATCTGCGCAATCTGGGACTTAATACGATGGACGTAGTGAATTTGCGCAGCATGTTCGATGTCCGTCAGCCAAAAGAAGGGTCACTGGAACCGCAACTGGAAGCACTGCTTATGCTTAAAGAACGCGGCCTGATCCGCCATATCGGCCTGAGCAATGTGACGGCAAAACAGGTCGCCGATGCGCAGAAACTGACGACGATCGCCTGCGTTCAGAACATGTATAACCTGGCAAACCGTCACGACGACGCGCTGGTCGACAGCCTGGCTGAACAGGAAATCGCGTATGTGCCGTTCTTCCCGCTGGGCGGTTTTTCGCGGTTGCAGTCAACGCAGCTTGATGAGGTGGCGGCACAATTGCAGGCGACGCCGATGCAGGTTGCGCTGGCCTGGCTGCTCAAACGCTCGCCGAATATCCTGCTGATCCCCGGCACGTCATCGCCGCAGCATTTACAGGAAAATCTGGCCAGTTCGAAGGTGATTCTGTCAGATGAAGTGATGGAAAAACTGAACGGAATGGCGGGTTAGCCATCCTGCATCCCCTGCACATCATGCGGGGGAATCTTTTCTCCGGCGGCTGAACCGACGCCCCGGCGTGTTGATGGTGCCTGACCACTCACAGCAATTCGCGTGCCTGCGCACAAATCAGTTTTCGCAGCCATTTCTGCCCGTTGCTGTCATCAGAACGCCGGTGCCACAACAGATAAAACGGGATCTCCGGCAACGCCACCGGTGGAGGCGTCATCAGGATATTTTGATGTTTCTCGCTGACAATCACACTGCGTTTGAGCACTGTCGCGACATATCCCGTCTGCTGCACTACACCGGCCACGCCAGCCATGGTTGGCAGCGTCAGGCGAAGTTCACGCGTCAGTCCCATTTTCCTCAGCTGTTCATCGACCAGACCATAATGATTTCCTTCCGGCGAGACCAGAATATGGCTCATCGCGAGATAGGCTTCTAACGTCATGCCATTTCGCGCCGCATCGCTGTCGCGGCGGATAAGCGTGACAAATTCATCACTGAACAGAGGCAGCGATAAGATGCGGTTTTCCGGCCGGGTAGGAGGAATGCCGATCACCAGATCAACCTCACCGGCATCCAGCATCGACACGGACGCATCACGGTCGATGAATGTCCGCACATGTAGCGTCACACCGGGTGCCTGTTCGCTGATCGCCCGCATAATGCCGGGCAGCAACACCATCAGCGGGTATTCTGATGTGCCGAGCGTAAAAGATATCTTTCTGTTTTCGGGCGCAAAATTGTCATCCGGAGCCAGCAGATGACTCAGTTCGTTAAGCGCTTTTGACACGTGTAAACCGATCTCTTTTGCCCTTGCGGTCGGCAGAAGACCGGAAGTGCTGCGGATAAACAGCGGATCCGCAAAATGCGTTCGCAGCCGGGACAATGCCGCGCTCATCGCAGGCTGACTGACCGCCGCTTTGCTGGCGGCACGGGTCACATTCCGCTCTTCCATCAGCGCATCAAACGCCACCAGCAAATTCAGATCGAGTCCCTTAAAATCCATAAAACGTATATTCCTCTATATGCTTTTCTTATTTCAATTATTACTGATACGAATGTGATACTCGCTGCGTGCACCACATTACCCCCCTAAAAATGCAATCAGCCAGAGGAATTTAGCAATGTCAGATAATAACGAGATAGCCAACCGTCTAATAGCGGAACGTAAAGCCGTTGAAAAAATCTATCAGGCTTTCAGCCTGCATAATCCGGACTTATTGGATGAGGCCGTCACGCAGGACTGGAACGATATCCCCCTGGCACCCGGCCAGGCCTCTGGCCCCGAAGGGCTGAAACCGATCATCCGGGGCTTCATTGAGGCTTTTCCGGACGTAAAAATCACCGTCCACGATCTCCTTCAGACGCCGGGAAAAATTGCCGTGCGCGCAGAAATTACCGGCACACATAACGGCAACTTTATGGGCATCGAACCTACCGGCAAATTTGTCAGCATCCGGCTGCATGAATTTCATGAGCTGAATGGCGAACGCGTCACCACCACCTGGCATCTGGAAGACTGGTTTGGTGCGTTCATGCAACTCGGGCAGTTTCCGCCGCAGGGTTAAAAAGGGACAATTAACGGCACCGGCTGAGCAGTTCCAGACGTCTCATGTCGGCTTGTCCGGCGGCGAGGCCGGTGCGGCGAACCAGTTGTCCTGAGCAACCCTGACCGCCGTTTCCGGCTGGTTCACAAAATTCGGCGACATGATCTGAACATTAAATTCGTTAAATACATCCTGAATGTGACTGTGTAATTCGCTTCTCACCGCAGCAAGAGATTCGCCTGCCCGGAGATGCACCTGCAATTCATAGGCAATATACCAGTCCATCAGGCTGAGCTGACGCACCAGCGGTTTATGCTGAAGATCAATACCCCGTGTGCGGCTGGCGGCCAGTTCCAGCATGGCATGCACCTGCCGCCACGGCGTGTCATAACCGATGGTGATGCTGGTGGTCAGATTGACGCCACCGCCCGGGTTTTGGGCACTGAGATTGGTGATTTTGCCGCTGACCACCACGGCATTTGGCACCGTGACAACGTAACTTTCACGGGTGATGATTTTGGTCGCCAGCATACCGATTTCACTCACCAGCCCTTCGTTATCGCCGATGCGGATCACATCGCCTTTACGCAGCGCCCGTGAATAAATCAGCACCAGTCCGCTCATGGCATGGTTCATCACGCCTGCCGAGCCCAGCGTGAGCATCAGGCCAAAGAATACGCTGACACCCTTGAAGGCCAGTGAATTCGCACCCGGCAAAAACGGATACGCTGCTGACAGCGCAAACAGCCAGATCATCACGGAAATCAGTTTTCGCGTCGCACCCACCGTTTCAGGGTGCAAACCGGGCACGTTAAGTTTTCGGGTTTCAACCCGTTTTAACATGATTTTCAGCAGCTTGAGAATAAACGCCGTGATGAGGAAAATGATCGCCACAATCATCAGTCCGGGGAACGCTGACACAATCGCTAATGCGATTTTCTGCATCACATTCACTGACCAGTCGCCCAGCGATTCGCCCCAGACACGCGTCCAGGGATATAAACGGAACAACCAGCTCAGCCAGAGATAGAACGCGACGATGCTCAGTAAAATCATCAATATGGCATACAAATGGACTTCAACCGCGCCCAGTAAGCTGCGCCACCGGTACGGGATCCACCCCTTCTTCAGCAAAATTCTTGCCGTGAAATAGGCTTTCACTTTGGCCCAGGATGTAAATGCAGCGTAATACAGCAGGATCAGCACAGCGGTGCCCGCCACCACTTTGAGTGTCGCGATCGTCAGATAGGTGGAAGAATACTGCTCTGTCAGCGAGATGCGCTGCGCATTGAAACGCGCCAGTACCCGTTGGGCGGCCTGATCGAGCGTCAGATCATCGCCTTCATCCAGATCACTTTCCGCCAGCAGCATCAGCGGCTTACCGTTGATCACCAACAGCCGTCCCTGCTGACCATAACGTTGCACAGGCAGGATCTGCACCGGATGGCGTATATCCTCTCCGCTCAGCGAACGCAGCGTATTACGGATGCGCAACACGCGTTCCTCCGGCGTCGACAAGCCGAATTTCGCCTGCAACATCACAACCGGCTGGTGAAAAATATAAACGGTACGGGCTTTTTCCTGATCAGACGGCATCTGCCGGGGTTCAGCCGCCTGCAGAAGAAAAGAGGTAAAAAACGATAGCCACACCAGAAAACCATACAGGCGGCCCTTTCTCAGCCAGGCCAGTAACGCCATCACCCTCAACCTGCTGTCACCCATCTACAGACTCCCAACACAAACACGGTAGGATCAAGAAGCTGACTTAAAAATTATCAAGATAAGTCATCGTGAAATAAGTCTTTTAATTAAAATCAATCTTGGATAAATGCTAGTTACTCAGGGAAATTTTTACTAGCGATCAGGCATCTTTTTTTATTAACTGCGCCTGACCTGCCAATGTCAGGTGTGACAGATGATATTGTTAAACGCAGGCGGCGGGCCTGCGGCAGTCACGGTATCTGCACCAGTAACCGCCCGCAGGTAAACGTGGCTATTTAAAATGCGAAGCAATAATATTTATTTTAAACGGGGCATGGCGGTAATTATTTAATAACGAGCAGATCCTGATATCGCGTCGTATATCTCGGCGAGAGCATTTCCCTTTTCATCTGCCATTGCTGTCGTATGCCCTGCCCGGCGAAATAAAGCGTTCCACGCCCCTTCTTCGCGTTCAGATAATCCAATACACCCATCAGTTTCTGGCTATTGTGCCGCGGTGGATTTTCGTCGAAAAGATTAAGCTGAGCCACGCCCTGACTGTAAAAATCACCCAACATGACCCCGGCTTTCTGGTAGCGATAACCCTCTTTCCAGATAGCCTCCAGACAGCGCGTCGCCGCAGCGATAATATCCCGGCTGTCCTGTGTCGGCGTCAGCAAATTAACGGATGAGCTGGGACCATAATAAGATTCGTTTACCCCAAAAGGTGAGGTTTTGATAAACGCCGAGATAAACCGGCAATGCTGATGCTCATGGCGGAGCTTCTCCGCCGCCCGGATAGCATAACTACAGATAGCCTGACGCATCTCCTCATATTCGGTGATCCGATCACCGAACGAACGGGAACAAACGATTTCCTGTTTTACCGGCGCAAACTCTTCCAGCTCAAGGCACGACTCACCGCGCAACTCCCGAACCGTTCTTTCCAGCACCACGTTGAAATGTTTTCTGATGAACCGGATATCGGTGTCTGCCAGCTGTAACACTGTTTTGATGCCCATTGAATCGAGTTTCTTCGCGATCCGCCGACCCACTCCCCAGACCTCACCAACCGGTAATGCCGCCATGAGTTTTCTTTGGTGTTCGACGTTTGACAAGTCAACAACGCCCCCCGTCTCACGTTGCCATTTTTTAGCCGCATAGTTCGCCAGTTTAGCCAGCGTCTTTGTTTGTGCGATACCCACGCCAACCGTCAGATGCGTACGCTGTAAGACTGTGGCTCTGATTTCACGCCCAAATTCTGTCAGATCACGACAGTGACGCACGCCGGTCAGATCGCAAAAAATCTCATCAATTGAGTATACTTCGCAGCGTGGCGACATCTCCTCGATAGTGGTCATCACCCGGTTGGACATGTCCGCGTAGAGTTCATAGTTGCTACTAAAACACACCACACCATGACGTCTGAACAGTTCTTTCTGTTTGAAATACGGTTCTCCCATTTTCGCAAATGCATTTGCTTCAGCAGAACGGGCAATGACGCACCCGTCGTTGTTCGATAACACCACCACGGGCCGCCCCTTCAGGTCGGGGCGGAATACAGTTTCACAGGAGGCATAAAAAGAGTTCACATCACACAGTGCAAACATGGTCAGCTCGCAGTTTTCACGATATAGGTCACCACGCCGAAAACCTCCAGGTTTTCTTCGCCTCCAATCATGATCGGCGCATAAACACTATTTTCAGGCTTAAGCATGACCACCGGATGCAACTGCAGGCGCTTAACCGTAAATTCACCGTCGACCGCCGCAATGACGATATGCCCATGCTCAGCCTTACGGGAGCTGTCCACCACCAGCAAATCGCCCTCGCCAATCCCGGCGTCAATCATCGAGTCACCCGTCACTCTCACGAAATAAGTGGCACTCGGGTGCTGAATCATCAGTTCATTCAGGTCAATGCGCCGTTCAACATAATCCTGCGCCGGACTGGGAAACCCGCAAGGGACAAGGTCGCTGAACAGGGGGAATGTGACGAACTGCCGTGGCTCGTTAGCCGTGAGGAACTGCATTGTAATCACCATCAGTTTAAGCTGTATGTATATACAGTATTATTTATCAATGATGGAAAGCAAGAAGCTTTAAAGGCGGCGGTGCTTCTGCTGCGTACAGCACTGAGTAAAAGCCTTTAAATTAAGGGCTTGCCAGACTGTAAATTTTTGGGATTTGAGGAAATTCTTAGCAATAGACATCTTCTGACCTAAATAGCATAAAAAACAGGATGACTATGGACACTCTACGATGAACTAACGTGTGAATTTAGCTTAATTATAAATTATGCCCATATTTTGTTGACTTATTATTTGTTCGATGAATTTTTCATAAAACAAAATCGAAAGTAAATCCTGAAAAAGAGAAAATATGAAGAAATTCTATTGCCCTTGTGATCATGGCAACATACTCTTACAGAAGGAATAGACTAATAAAAGGAATTAGCATGAACAGTTATGATGAAATTTCTACCCGTATTGCGGAAATCATTATCTCACCTGACAGCGCAATAGGATTTATTCATGGCATTCTTTCAGTTCCGGTAGACCTTGGTTATTTAGCCTACGGATATCTTAATACAGAATCCCGCTATTCCAACCAAACCGAAACGATAAGAATAATCCAGGCTATCGATAATGGCATTCTCAATTACGACCGGATTATTGAAGCGATACAGATAGTATTTAAACGATTCGATAAATACGTCTCAGAAAGCGAGAAAAATAAAATATATAGCCGCACTATTTTTTCAGTACTGGGACGAACAACAGCAAACTCTTTCCTATCCGGTAAGATAGCTACTGCTATTTGTGGGCAGGCATCTGTCTTCATCACATTGCGCGGTGGATTGATCGGCAATATTCTGCTCGCCGGAGGTATGACAGAACGGTGTATCAGGACTTCAGAAAAGCTAAGTGTTGATGAACCTGATGTATATGAACTTCTACGAGCAAAAAATTATGACTTACTCTATTTTATGTTCGAACCTGCACTTAAACCATTTGTTGATGCACTGACTGTGCGCAGAAATCAGGGGATATACGCTTTCAAGACGATCCTGGATCTTGTTGAATCTAAAGTGAATGGCTATGTTTAAACTCTCTTGGTTAAAACGAAAACTAGCAGATAACGTATTAGGTTTTCTGGGTGCCTTACTGGGAGGGGGAGCATTCTGGCTCTCTATGGGGTGTATTTTCTATTTTGATACCTGGCCTGGTCGAATAGTATCTATTATTATGGTCGTCTTAGTGGTTTATCTTTTGGCAAAATGGTTAAATAAATTTTATCCACGCTAAATATTAAAATCAACTTCATTAACTTATAAAGATGTAATATGTCAAATCCAGCATATATTTGGTTGGTCGATGAAAACGGATCACCTATTGTGGGAGATTCATTAGTCTCAGGCAGACTTGGTGCTATCGAGCTTAAGTCAGTAAATCATAATGTGAGCATCCCAACTGACCAACATACGGGCCGACTGACCGGGACTCGCGTTCACTCGCCGATATCTTTACAAAAGGAATTTGATAAAGCCACACCTATTTTATATCGCGCATTATGCCAAGGCGTGACGCTCCAATCAGCGACAATAAAAATGTATCAAATCACCGAAACCGGTACTGAGGCAGAATATTTCAATATTATTTTGGATAACGTAAAAATCGTGGCTATTACACCTAATTTATATCCTGGCGGCCAAACAGGAACGCACTTTGAAAATATTTTATTGCATTATGAAACGATTACATGGAAATACTGTGATGGCAACATCATATATAAAGATACTTGGAATAATCGAGCAGTGGCGTAATAAATTATATCCCGATAAAGCCATCTGCAAGGACAGGAGAGATAAAGTGCAGTTCGTCGGTCAGAGACTCTCCGGCGCGACTGGGCAATGAAACAGGAAATATTGTCACCGGCATATGCGATGCGGTTCGGGCCACGGGTGCAGGCGAAAGTACAGTCCGGGCATAACCCGGACTGTACTCAGGACTGGCCGGGGTATATCCCATCAGTTCCACGCCGTCTTTAATCGCTTCAGCCATCGCTTCAATGTGCCGGCGCAACTGTTACGGCAATGACCGGGCTTTCACACATCACCGAGCCAGTGATCTAAATCACAGATTTTGCTGCATTAATCGCCCCCGGAACCGCTTATCCCGCGTAATAACCGCTTATCCCCCTCTGTGACCGCTAACCAAGTTTCCCCCCTCCGCGTCTGCGAATTTGGCACCCTATGCAGGCAATAAAACAGGTCCCCTGCCTCTCTGAAAGCGATCCTTAATAAAGAAAACAGAGAAGGGTATTTCGTGAGTCCTTTTAAAATAACCGGGTTATTTATGAATAAAAAAGCATTATTCAAGCACATACCGTGGATGATTGTTGCCCTCCTCGGTGCCTGCTGTCTGGGCGTGGTTGCCCTGCGGCGAGGTGAGCATATCAGCGCTTTATGGATAGTCGTGGCCTCTGTCTCGGTCTATCTGGTGGCCTATCGCTATTACAGCCTGTATATCGCGCAAAAAGTCATGAAACTCGACCCTTCGCGCTCGACGCCTGCGGTCATCAACAATGACGGTCTGAACTATGTGCCGACCAACCGCAACGTGCTGTTTGGTCACCACTTCGCCGCCATCGCCGGAGCCGGTCCTTTGGTCGGCCCGGTGCTCGCGGCGCAGATGGGATATCTGCCGGGCGTCTTGTGGTTACTGGCTGGTGTGGTTCTGGCCGGTGCCGTGCAGGACTTTATGGTGCTGTTCATCTCTTCACGCCGTAACGGTGCGTCTCTGGGGGAGATGATCAAAGAAGAGATGGGGCCGGTGCCGGGCACTATCGCCCTGTTCGGCTGCTTCCTGATCATGATTATTATTCTGGCGGTGCTGGCCTTAATCGTGGTGAAAGCGCTGGCGGAAAGCCCGTGGGGAGTGTTTACCGTGTGTTCCACGGTGCCGATTGCCCTGTTTATGGGCATCTACATGCGCTTTATCCGGCCAGGGCGCGTGGGTGAGATCTCAGTGATTGGCGTTGTTCTGCTGGTCGCGGCTATCTGGTTCGGTGGCGTTATCGCCAGCGATCCTTACTGGGGCCCGGCGCTGACCTTCAAAGACACGACCATTACCTTTACCCTGATTGGTTATGCGTTCGTCTCGGCCTTGCTGCCGGTGTGGCTGATCCTGGCACCGCGTGACTATCTGGCCACGTTCCTGAAAATCGGCGTCATCGTCGGGCTGGCGATCGGTATCGTGATCCTCAATCCTGAACTGAAAATGCCTGCCCTGACCCAGTACATCGACGGTACAGGTCCTTTGTGGAAAGGCGCCCTGTTCCCGTTCCTGTTTATTACCATTGCCTGCGGTGCGGTGTCCGGTTTCCACGCGCTGATCGCCTCCGGCACCACGCCTAAACTGCTGGCCTGCGAAACCGATGCACGGTTTATCGGTTACGGCGCGATGCTGATGGAATCCTTTGTCGCCGTGATGGCGCTGGTGGCGGCCTCCATCATCGAGCCGGGTTTATACTTCGCCATGAATACCCCACCGGCCGGTCTGGGCATTACCATGCCAAACCTGCACGAACTGGGCGGCGATAATGCGCCGATGATCCTGGCACAGCTGAAAGACGTCACGGCGCATGCCGCCGCCACCGTCAGCTCGTGGGGATTTGTTATCTCGCCTGAGCAGATTATGCAGACGGCGAAGGATATCGGTGAACCGTCGGTGCTGAACCGCGCAGGTGGTGCGCCAACGCTTGCCGTAGGTATTGCGCATGTGTTCCACAAAATTATGCCGCTGGCCGATATGGGCTTCTGGTATCACTTCGGCATTCTGTTTGAAGCGCTGTTCATCCTGACCGCGCTGGATGCGGGGACGCGTTCCGGCCGCTTTATGTTGCAGGATTTGCTGGGTAACTTTATCCCGTTCCTGAAAAAGACCGATTCGCTGGTCGCCGGGATTATCGGCACCGCAGGCTGTGTCGGCCTGTGGGGTTATCTGCTGTATCAGGGCGTGGTCGATCCACTGGGCGGCGTAAAAAGTCTGTGGCCGCTGTTCGGGATTTCTAACCAGATGCTGGCTGCCGTCGCGCTGATCCTCGCCACTGTCGTGCTGGTGAAGATGAAACGCACGAAATACATCTGGGTCACCATGCTGCCTGCCATCTGGCTGCTTATCTGCACCACCTGGGCGCTGGGGATGAAACTGTTCAGCACTAATGTGCAGATGGAAGGCTTCTTCTACATGGCCGGTCAGTATAAAGCGCGTATCAGCGCAGGTGGCGCGAACCTGACACCAGAACAAATCAGCAATATGCATCACATTGTGATCAACAATTACACCAACGCCGGGCTGAGTATTCTGTTCCTGATTGTGGTGTACAGCATCATTTTCTACGGTATCCGCGCCTGTCTGCAGGCACGTAAAACCGACAAGCGTACCGATAAGGAAACGCCTTATGTGCCGGTTCCTGCGGAAGGGATAAAAATCTCCGCCGGGCACTAACCGTTTACCTGAAAGCCCCGCACACGCGGGGCTTTTCCACAGAATCTCAAGGAGTACGTATGTTTGACAACTTAGGTGCGGCGAAGAAATACCTCGGTCAGGCCGCACGTATGCTGGTGGGCATACCAGATTACGACACCTATGTTCTGCATATGCAGACCAACCACCCGGACACCACGCCGATGACCTACGAGGAATTTTTCCGCGAGCGCCAGCAGGCACGTTATGGCGGAGACGGTAAAGGCGGAATGCGCTGTTGTTAAGAAGATGCAGTTATGAAGAGGATGTTGTTATGAAGAACAATGAAACCATGACACCGATTGCAGTCACAGTATTAACAGGCTTCCTGGGTGCCGGGAAAACCACGCTTTTACGCCAGATTTTGCATACACAGCAACAGATAAAAATTGCGGTGATCGAGAATGAATTTGGTGAAATGCCCATCGACAACCAGCTGATTGGCGACCGGGCCACGCGTATCACCACACTGTCCAACGGCTGTATCTGTTGTACCCGTTCGGGGGAGCTGGAAGCGGCGTTGCTGGATCTGCTCGACAGCGTGGATAAAGGCGAGGTGCGGTTTGACCGGCTGATGATTGAATGTACCGGCATGGCTGACCCCGGCCCGATCCTTCAGGCGTTTTTCGCCCATGAGATTATCTGTGAGCGTTACGTGTTAGATGGCGTTATCACGCTGGTAGATGCCGTTCATGCCATGTCACAACTGGATCAGTTTCCGCTGGCTCAGTCGCAGATTGGTTATGCTGACCGCATCCTGCTGACTAAAACCGATGTGGCCGGTGAATGCCCTGAACTGGCGGAACGGCTGCAACGGATTAATGCGCGTGCACCGGTGTATAAAATGGTTCAGGGGGATATCGATCCGGCACTGCTGTTTGATACCCGCGGATTTATGCTGGAGGAAAACGTGGTCGCCGCCAGACCGCGGTTCCACCGTATCGCGCCGCAGCAAAACGCCGTCTCCTCGATTGTGGTGGAACTGGATTATCCGGTTGCGCTAAAGGCTATTTCTGCGGTGATGGAAGAACTGCTCGCCAGTTTTGCAGATAACCTGATGCGGTATAAAGGGATGTTATGGATAGCCGATCAGCCGTGCCGCCTGCTGTTTCAGGGCGTGCAGCGGCTGTACAGCGCCGACTGGGATCGCGAGTGGCAGGCGGACGAAACACCGCACAGTGCATTAGTTTTCATTGGTATGCAGTTGCCCGAAACCGAAATCCGCGAGGCCTTTGCGCGGCTGCGACCTGCCTGCTTAATCTGACCCAAAGAAAAGCGGCGGGGTTTACAGCCCCACCGTCTCTTTCAGCGATTTAAGATAGCGGCGGCTGACCGGCACAATCTGACCATCACGCAATAACAGTTCAGCCTGGTTTTTATCTTCCAGCCGGATTTCTTTCAGATAATCCATGTTCACCAGATACTGCCGGTGACAACGTAACAACGGCGTGCGGACTTCCAGCGTGCGTAATGTCAGTTCCGTAAACGTCTCTTTGCCATCCTGGCCGGTGACATACACCCCGCCGACCCGGCTGCTGACATAGGCCACATCTTCCATCTGCAACAGCCAGATACGGTTGCTGCTGATACACGGGATAAACTTCAGCGGCTGCTGATATTGCGGTAACTGCGAGACATCCTGCGTCTGATAGCCCAGACGCAATCTGGCCAGCGTTTTCTGAAGCCGCGCCGCCTGAATGGGTTTGAGCAGGTAGTCAAACGCGCACTGTTCAAACGCCTGCACCGCATACTCCTCGAACGCGGTGAGGAAAACGATGTGCGGCCGATGTTGCTGATCGAGCATGCCGACCATTTCCAGCCCGCTGATGCGCGGCATCTGAATATCCAGAAACACAATGTCGGGGCGGATTTTATGGATCACGCCGATCGCTTCAATCGCGTTGGTACACTCACCGACAATGTCAATATCACTTTCATCCTGAAGCTGTAAGCGTAAATTTTCCAGCGCCAGCGGCTCATCATCGACAATAAGAACTCTTAACATGTTGCTCCCTCAACCGGCAGGCGTAACGTGACGCGGGTGAAATCATCCGGTTTACAGCTAACCGTAATGCCATAATCATCGCCAAAGCGCGCCCGCAGGCGCTTATCGACCAGGCTCATACCTAACCCGTCACCGCTTTCTTCCGGCTGATATAACCCGGCGTTGTCTTCCACCTCGACGATCACCATTTCGCCCTCACTGTAGGCACGAATAATAATATTGCCATTGCTCAGCAACTGAGAAGTGCCATGTTTGATGGCATTTTCCACTAATGGTTGCAGGGTGAAAGCAGGCAGGCTCTGATCAGAAAAGGCCTCCGGCACCTGTAAATCCACCTTCAGTTGCGTCGGAAATCTTGCCAGCTCAATTTGCAGATAAGCATTCACATGCTCAAGCTCATCGGCCAGAGTGACACTCTCGGAGGATCGTTTGAGATTCTTGCGAAAGAACGTCGACAGATACTGCACCAGTTGTCCGGCCTTATCGCTGTCGTGGCGGATCACCGCCATCAGGGTATTAAGGGCATTGAATAAGAAATGCGGGTTTACCTGCGCATGCAAAAGTTTGATTTCAGACTGTGCCAGCAAAGCCTTCTGTTGCTCAAATTTACCGGCCAGGATCTGCGCCGACAGCAACTGGGCAATCCCTTCTCCCAGTGTCCGGTTAATGGAGCTGAACAGCCGGTTGCGGACTTCATACAATTTGATCGTGCCAATCACCCGCTGATTTTCGCCCCGCAGCGGGATCACCAGCGTTGAACCCAGCTTGCAGCTGGGATGCAGCGAACAGCGGTAAGGCATCTCGTTGCCGTCGGCATACACCACTTCATCGTTCTCAATGGCGCGCCAGGTATATTGCGATGCGATGGGTTTGCCCACCAGATGGTGATCATCGCCGATACCGGTAAAGGCCAGCAATTTATCACGATCGGTAATTGCCACGGCCCCGATATCCAGCTCTTTGAGCAGCACCTGTGCCACTTTCATGCTGTTCTCTTCGTTAAAGCCGCGGCGCAAAATACCTTCCGTCGAAGCGGCTACTTTTAGCGCGGTGGCCGAAAATGCCGAAGTGTATTTTTCGAACATTGCCCGCTTA